>JANXVV010000528.1 GCA_025351525.1 Humisphaera sp.
GGTACGCGATCCGCGAGGTTCATTTTCGGAGCAGACCTGTGTCTTTCGGCGGGCCGGCACAGGTCTCGGAGTACCGCGACCTGTGGCACCCAATTCAGACGCGGAAGTTGTTGCAGGCCCGCTTTTAGATCGCCGGATCCACCTCGGACAACACCACAGGAAATCCCAGTGGGTTGATCGCTCCCGGCTGCTTACCGGCTTCCCGGAAGAATTTCCGCATGAGCAACGGGTAGCCCCACGCGCTGGTCAACAAAGCGGTGAGCGGCGTGGCCCATGCCACGCCGGCGGCACCCATTTTCGGAGTCAGCAGCACTGCCGCGATGACGTTCAGCACCGCGTGGGTGATGAAGAACCAGATTTGCGGCCAGAGAATATTGGCGGGGTTGAGCACCACCGATCGGCAATCGACCCACGCCCGCAGCACGAAGGTGGCAGTCATGGCGAGGATCAGGCTTTTGGACACCACGACGGTGGCTCCGCCGTGCATCCAGAATCGAAAGATCGGGGCTTCAAATAGATAGAGGATCAGTCCGAAGCAGAGCATTCCGCCGCAGATGACGATGAGGCTTAATCGCACCCCGCGTCTCACCCAGGCCAAGTCACCGCGCCGAATCGCTTCGCCATAGGCGGGCCATAACGGCAAAAGCACCATTAAAAATACCCCATACGCCAATCCGAAGAGCCGGCCGACGAGGTCGTAGGAAGTCACCGCGCTCGGACCCAGCAAGAGGCTGATCAGCAGGTTATCCGATTGAAACAGCGCGTAGACCGCCAGTTCCAGGATGAACAGGCAGATCCCCTGCACCATGGCGTCGCGCAGGAGGGAGCGGTCGAACAATGCCAACGATGGCCGCAACCACCGCTTCTCCAGAAAAAACAGTGAGAGGGTATTGAGTCCCCGCACGATCGCCGGGATGCCGATCACTGCGAGGGCAATGCCGATCAATCCCCACGGCGTGTAGATCACTGCAATGCAACCGAGCAGCACCGCCAGCTTTGAGGCACCGTCCCAATAGTTGTTGATCTCCAGATCCTGATACGCAAAATACACCGCGCGGGGCACGCCGGAAACGATCCCGAGCAATGTGAAAATAGCGGTGATCCAGACGGCCCAGGGCGTTTCAATCGCCGCCAGCGATCCGTTGATTTTAAGCAGTGCTTTCCAGTCGAGGATCGGCACGAGGATCGAGGCGATCACCATGCCGACGCATGCGATGAAAAGCATCGCGAACGTGAGCGACGAGACATAGCGGCGGGCCAACAGTCGATCCCCGGTGACATGGCAGTCGGTCAACTTGTTGACAAGCCCGAGCGTGATCCCGGCGTTGCTCATCCCAATGAAACCGGCGAGGCTAATCACGGTGGCATAAAGCCCGTAACGTTCCTGCCCGAGATAGCGAAGGAACAACGGCGCGATGATGAAAGGCGTAATGACGGCCAGTGGGCGCATCAACAGCGAACTGACGAACGTGCGCTTGAGCCGTCGAATGCGCTCGGCCCGGAGCGATCGCGTTCCCGCCGCAGACGTCAAATCCGCAACCTCGGCTTGTGAAACATCACCGGTCATAGTGTTCGGTTCATTCATAGAAACTTGGGTCTTTTGAAAAACCGGTGGCATGGGCGTCTCGCCCATGCTTTTTGCCCGAAGAGATGCATGCGCGAGACGCCCATTCCACCTTATTCAAAGCATCCACTTCAGATTTCCGCCGGCCCGAACACGTCGTTCCATTTTTTGCCCGCCGACCGCCGCGTGTCGCGTGCCGCCGCCAGATAACGGCCACTGAGAATCTGCTTCAGCCGATGACCCTGCACGCCTACCTTTGATTTCAACGGGTGAGAATACTCGGGGGTTCGCCGGCTCAATTCAGCCTGCTCGTTACGATAGCGCTCGGCCCATTTGCTGGAGGGATGGCCTTTGGCTTCCTCGTGATGGCGAAACGCCGCCAGATAGGCGGGGATGCCGCCCCAGGGGGCTCCGGTTTGAAGCATCCGCAGCCAGAGGTCGGTATCCATCACAAAGTGCAGATCCGGATTGATTCCCCCGACCTGATCGTAAACGGATTTCCTGAAAAAGCACGTCTGCTGCGAAACGTGAAGCACGCCCCATCGAGCCCAGCGATCCTGTTCCGGCGGCATCCGGTCGAAGCGGACGATTTTGGAATCGCCGTCGATGAAAAACTGCCACCCGGTCAAAGCCGCCCATTCCGGATGCTCGTCAAATGCGGCCCGCACTTTTCGCAGCACCCCCGGCATCAGCACATCGTCGCTGTTCAGCCAGTAGAGAATATCCCCGGTGGCCCTGGCAAATCCGCGCTGCAGCACATCGGGCTGGCCCCGGTCTTTTTCAGACACCCAGTAGTCGATCCGGCTCTCGTATTTTTTGATGATCTGCACGGAATCGTCCGTGCTGCCCCCGTCGTAGACAAAAAACTCGTGAACGTCCTCGCGCTGATCGACGATCGACCGAATCGTCTCCTCCAGATACCGACCCTGATTGTAACTGGGAGTCACCACCGTAATGCGATTGCTCAATCCACACCTCTCCGCTCGGATTCAATTCCCGTTCAATCGCTGGCGAATGTAATCCGCCCGAGCGGCGCGGCGAACGTCGCCCTCCAGCTTCTTCCCCGAAATTTTCTGCAAGTGCGCCGGCTGCGTCAGCAAAAAAAGCTCGTTGATCGTGCGGATGTCGATGTCTTTCACCCGTCCCATATTCACGCCCATGCGGAGATGGGAAAGAAGAAAAAGCGTTTCCTCGCTGGCCATCAGACGCGCGCTGCGCAGAAGGCCGAGCGCCCGGCCAACCTTGTCATCCAGCGCGATCGTGTGGTCGTTGATGAGCGCTTTGCGGGCGTGATATTCATATTCAATGATCTTGGGGATGACCACCAGTCGGAATTCGCTGATGATCTCCTCTTCGCTTTTGCCGAGGGTGGTCTGATTGCTGATCTGATAAAAATCACCGGTGGCTTCGGTGCCTTCGCCATACAAGCCGCGGACGGCCAGCTTTAAATCCTTGGCGGCGCGGAACACTTTTTCGATCTCACCCGTCAGCTTCAGGGCGGGCAGATGCAGCATGACGCTGACGCGAATGCCCGTGCCGACATTGGTGGGGCAGGCGGTCAAATAACCGAACCGGGAATGAAACGCGAAGTCGAGTTTGGCTTCCAGGGCGTCGTCGATCGCGTTGATTTGATCCCATGCCTGTTCGAGCTGCAGGCCGCTGCGGAGCACCTGGATTCGGAGGTGGTCTTCCTCATTGATCATGATCGAGAGGGTTTCGTTCTCACCGATGGCGACGCCGCGCGCCCCTTCGGCAGCAGCGTGCTGCTTGCTGATCAGATGGCGCTCGACCAGCAGTTGCCGATCGATTTCGGGAGCATGTTCGAGGTCGACGTAAAGTGTCTGCGGTGAAACCTGGGCTCCGAGAAGAATATCCCGCACCCGGGCTTCTAGCACCTGCCGTTGCGGACGGGTTGCGCGGGTAAGAAACGGCACACCGCTGACATTGCGGGCGAGTCGGATGCGCGAGGAGATGACGATCTCACTCTGCGGACCGCTGCCGCGAAGCCATTCACCGGCGTGGTTGGTTAAGTCGCTTAGTTTCATAAAGGCCAGTTGTTAGTGGATAGTTGTCAGTGGAAAGTAAAAAGTAAAGGAGTCGTATTCACCGTCCACTTTCCACTCTCTACTTTCCACTGGTCTTTCACCCATTCTCCGCCTGCTTGATCGCATCGCGCAATTTCGCGGCTCGTTCGTAATCTTCGGCTTCGAGGGCACCGGTCAACTCTTTTTTGAGCTTGCTGACATCGACCGTTTTTCGCTTTCGCGGCACACCGCTCGCGCCGGTGCGCGTCGGAACCTTGCCGGTGTGGTGATTGGCCCCTTCATGGGCCCTCTGCAGGAGCGGTGTCAGGTCTTTTTCAAATTGGTCGTAATCGTGTGAGCAACCCAGCAAACCGCTCTGGCGGAATTCCGCCCAAGTGATGCCGCACTGATCGCAGGTGACGCCCAGCTCCTTTTGCAAACCGGAGTGGGCCATGACGAAATTTGTCAAAAGCTCGTTGATCGGCGTATGACTCTTGATCGGCACGCCTTCATTTTGTGCGGCGCACTGCTCGCACAAGTGTTTCTCGATCTTCTTCCCGTTTTTGATTTCGGTCAGATGAACCGTCGCCGCCTTATTACAGTTGTCGCACTTCATGGCCTGCCGCCTTCGTTACACCACTCCATCTTTCGCGGTCAATGTTATTTCGATTGCGGGGAAGCGTCAAATGGATTGGATTTTTTAAGAAACCGTGGCATGGGCGTCTCACCCGTGCTTTTTGGCCTAAGAATGCACGGGCGAGACGCCCCATGCCACCATAATCAAAGCCCCCAGGACACGTCCTAAAAAGTTTGTCAAACAAATAATTCAAGAATTATCCAAGTCCGCGACGCGGTGTTCCGATAACACAGATAGTTGGGTAATGAGTACGACTTTTCGGAAGGTAGCGTCCCATGTTGATGATTTCAGAGATCGGGTCGGAAGCCGCGTTGATGGGCGGGATGGCATTGGGAACGACCAGTGATGCCGAACGGCGCCGCGGGTTGCGGATTCGGCAGCAACGGCCAATCAAAATATTCGAGCCGACCACTCACCGCTACTACGGCGGTCAAACCGAAGACCTAAGCGCGACGGGCTTGCGGATCGAATTGCCGCTCTCGACGCCGGTACGACCTGGCAAGCTGGTGAATGTGCATGTCGGGCTGGGTGAGCATGGAGAATCGCTGGCCAATCGGCGTAAGATGATTCCGGCGAAGGTGGTGTGGGTCAGCCGCGAGGCCGATCTGACCACAGGGCGACTGATGGCCGGGATCGAGTTTATCTCCAGCATCGCCGCCCATCTCGACGCGGCGTGAGAGTGCTCAGGAACGGGTTCTAAATAACTTCCAAGCTTTCAGAGGCGCGGGGTGCCACAGGTCTCGGAGTACCGCGACCTGTGGCACCCGATTCAGACGCAGAATTTATTGCGGACCCGTTCCTAAGAGCATGTTTAAAAACACAGTGGAGGCTGTCGTAGCCCATGCTACGGCAAACCCAGCCGTTTTTTTACACATGCTCTTCGCAGGCCAGAAAAACGACTCCCACGCTTTGGCGGATCAAATAGACTGCATGGCCACCTATATGCGCAGCGACTCCTTTAAAACGTCGTCGTCCAATAAGCCTAGCCCGCGTCCGGGGGCGAAAAGCACTCCCTCGCCGGGCAAGAAATCGTTGGAAGAGGACATCCCCGATTCACCGCCCGCGCCGCTGCGCAATGAATATCTCAGGGTCAGTTGGGCCTACGTCTACTGGTGCATCGCCATGCTGGTCTGGTCGGCGCTGTGCGTCGTCTACTTCGTGATGACTCGGCAAACCACGAACATGATGATCGGCATCGCGCTCAGCATCCTGCTTGTCGCCATGATCGTGCTGCCGACCATGCTGTTCGGCGGTAGCACCTGGTACAAGCGGCTGGGCTGGATGATGCTGCTTCTGTCCCTCTTCGCGGCGATGTGGATTTATCCGTTCGCGGTGGTCAGCCTGGGCATCAAAAAGCGGGTGGCCGAAGGACGATATCATCACCTGACGACCGATGATATCTGGCATACGGCTCTCAGCGGACTCACGGTGATCGTCAGTGTCTGGACGCTTGCAGTGACCTGGCGCTGCGGCCGTCTGGTCCGCCAACTTTATCGCGGGGAGTATCACGTCACGGATCTTAAAGTGCGGCATTGAACTTATCGTTCGGATCGTGCATGCGACTATCTTGATGTTGGAGTCGAGCTTGTAAAACGTTATTCTCACCCGTATGCCCGGTGACGATCCGACCGCCTTCCCCGATCTATCACGCCCTGACGCGAAAGCACGGATCAATTTTTTTCTCCGCGCGTTCCGTTCCCGCAACTATCGCCTGTACTTCGTCGGTCAACTCGTTTCGATGATGGGCACATGGCTCACCATCGCCGCCACCAGTTGGCTGGTGTATCGGTTGGCGAAACAGTCGATGCCCGGCCGCGAGGCGATGGTGTTGGGTGTCGTCAATTTCGCTGCCCAAATCCCGATTTTTCTCTTCGCCCCGTTCGGCGGCGTGTGGGTCGATCGGCTTAACTGCCATCGCATTTTGAAAGTCACGCAAGCCCTTTCGATGGTGCAGTCTTTCGCGCTGGCGTATCTCGCTTTGCGGCAGATCATCACCATCCCGCAGGTCATCGTGCTTCAGGCGTTTCAAGGCGTGATCAACGCGCTCGATGTGCCGGCACGGCAGGCGTTTGTGGTGGACCTGGTGGAGAGTCGCGAGGACTTGCCGAATGCGATCGCGATGAGTTCGTCGATCGTTCACGCCGCCCGATTGATCGGGCCGACGGTTGCAGGGTATCTTATCTATCAGTTTAAGAATGAAGGGTATTGTTTTCTGTTCGACGGGTTTAGTTATCTGGCCGTGCTGGCGGCGCTGTTTGTCATGCGTGTGATGCCGCGGATTCGGAACGGTAAGCCCAAGCATGTGCTGCACGCGTTCAAGGAAGGCTTTGTTTATTCGTTCGGCTTTCCACCGATTCGCGTCATTCTGCTGTTGGTGGCGCTGACCAGTCTGATGGCGATCTCGCTGTCGACGCTCATGCCGATCTTTGCCGATAAAATTCTCGGGGGAAAAGAGCGGCTGTATGGCCTATTGCTCGGTGCTTCCGGCGTCGGCGCTTTCACCGGCACCATGTATCTGGCCTCCCGACAATCCGTGCTGGGCCTCGGCAAGGTGATCGCGATCGCCAATGCGTTATTGGGATTGGGTATGATCGCCTTTGCCCGCTCGCACGTGCTATGGCTTTCGCTGCCGATCCTGGTCATCACCGGGGGATCGATGGTCGTTCAGATGGCCGCTTGTAACACGGTGCTGCAGACGCTGGTGGATGATGACAAACGCGGGCGGGTGATGAGCATTTTCTCGATGTGTTTCATGGGCGTCACGCCCTTCGGCAGTCTGCTGGCGGGTTACGCGGCGAGGCAATTGGGACCGGCGCAATCACTCGCTTGGGCCGGGCTGGTGTGCGTTGTCGGTGGGGCGTTGTTCGGATTAAAACTCCATTCGCTCCGACCGATGGTACGTCCGATCTACGTCAAGCGAGGGATTATTCCGGAAGTTGCACAAGGCGTTCAATCGACTGCTGATGCTGCTAGTTCAGGGCAGGATTAGGGGACAGGGATTTTGGAGGGCGGTCGTTCTCGACCGCAGCGGCGGCGGGGGACCGCGCCCTCCAAGCCGCGTCATTTTTTTTCATTCTGCTATAACCCACCCCGTGTCACTACAAGACCTCGAACAAACACTCAAAGATCTTGCCCGCGTCGGGATGCTCGTAAAAGATCGGGGATATCGGCAGATCTGGCGATTTGAGCACGCCCGCAAGGGGTATTACGTCAAGTTCTATCCCCGCCGATCTTCGCCGCTGGAGAAGTTAAAGCAGAAATTCCGGGGCAGTCCGGCGATGCGGGAGTTTCTGCGATTGCAATGGCTGCAAAAAGCGGGCGTCACCGCGCCGCACGCCGTCGCGGTGTTGATGGGATTTCGCATTGGGGATGCGGTGGGGGACGCGGTGTTGCTGGATGCCATCGAGCCGGCGGTGCAACTCGATCGCTATTTAAACGGCTTGCATCTGTCCGGTGAACGGCCTGCCGAATCACGGCAACTCGCGGCGAAAGTGATCGAGTTGGTTCACGCCCTCGGCAAGGCGAAACTCGGGCATTCCGATCTGCACCTCGGGAATTTTTTGCTGCAGGGGGACAAACTTTACCTGCTCGACGGCTACGCGGTTCGTCGCGAAGGGCTGCGGCGAAAAGATGTGCTGCAACTCGGGCACAGCGTGGCGAGATACGCAACCACCGGCGATTTAGTCCGCGGATGGATCAAATTGGGAGATGGCCCGATGCCGGATGTGAACCCGGTGAGCCGGCCCATCTGGCGAAAGTTTATCGAGCGCGCCCAGGGCGGCAACCGCTATTTCGGCTTACTTCAAAGCGAGGGGTGGAGCGGTGTTTTTTTCAGTCAGTTCAAATATCCCCACCGCTGGTCCGCCGCGAGCCGGTTGGAAATCACCGAGAAGGATTGGTTGCGCGAGTGGCCGGATTTATTGAAGCAGATTGAAGGGGATGGTCTGGAAGTGATGAAGCGAAGCCGAAGCGGCGATGTTCTGGCGGCGGACATCGTGCTGGCGGGCAAGCCGGTGTCGGTGGTCATCAAACGACCGAAGCGCCGCTATTGGTATCGCTACCTCAATGAGATCGGTCGCGGAGCGCGGGCACGTCGGGCGTGGAATAAAGCCTGGAATCTGATTGTCCGCAATATCCCCACCGCATGGCCGTTGCTCCTTATGGAAAAACGTCGGATGGGGTATGTGACCGACACGGTGATCCTCTTCGAGCGCGTGCCCGGCAAAGACATGGCCGCCGTCGATCTCGACGGGATGGATCCGAATGAGCGCGACATGCTTTTTCGCCGCACCGGGAAAGTGCTGCGCAAGATTGAAAAGCATGGCTTCTCTCATTTCGATGCCAAGGCCAACAATTGGATGGTCTACGACGACGAAAAAACCGGCCTGCAGCCGATCTTAGTCGATGTCGATGGAATTCGCCGACGGCAGTGGGTGGCGCTGGGGATTCAACGGCTGTTGCGCAGCATGAAAGAGCATCCGCAATACACACCGGTCGATTCGCTGGCGCTTTGTCAGGGGTATGCGCCGCACGCGAGGTTTATCAGGGAGGAAGAGTAACTTGTAGCATGGGCTACCAGCCCATGTTTTTAGGCAAAACATGGGCTGG
>JANXVV010000431.1 GCA_025351525.1 Humisphaera sp.
TCCGGCCACACCCCAACGCACACCGAACTGATCGATTCACCGTGATAAAAGTACGCCGGTATCCCCTGCGCCCGCAGCGCCTTCACCGATTCGACGGCGGCCCATTTTCGATCATGCCCCTCGGCATCGCTCGCATCCGCCGTGAACGCCGCGATCTGCAGCGACCAGTATTTCTCCGGGCTGCGCACCATGTTGCCCATGTCCCACTCCGCCGGCGCATCCGGGCCGGGGGTGTCGATGGTCATAAATGAGCAGAGCTGCATCGGGGCGTCACCGGCCGCATTCTTCAGGCTGGAGATGGAGACTTTATCCGCGTGCGCCGCGTCGCCGTCCCGGGTACCGCGATCGATGGTGCGATAAAAACCATAGTACAGCGTGCTCTTGTCATCCTCGTGAACGAGATACCATTTGTTGGATCGGGTGGAGTCGGCCAACCGGGATTTGATCTGCTTCGCCCGCTCGATATGGCCCGGCCCGCCGATCACCGTGCAGAACAAAGTCCACTTGGCCTCCTTGGGAGGAATGACCATCTCCTCTTTCGACACCACCGGCCTCGGTGGAGCGATCACCGATGGGGCAGAATTGCGAACCCCAGCGGCGGTATTGGTCCCAACCGCCGGCGGCAGCGGGTTGGTCACACCTTCACCCATCGTCACGTTCGCGCCCGGACTGGTCATCACCACCGTGCCATTGCCGGCCTGGGTCGTCTGAATCCCATCGGGGAGAATGGCGCTCAGATTCAGATCTGATTTCGCCGGAGGAGTGTTCTCGGTGCATGAAACCGCTCCTAACCCCACGGCCAACGAAAGCGCCGCCAGACGAACGCTGCGAAACTGAAACGACGATCGGTTTGCCATAGGTTTCTCCGGTTGAGGAAGAGCATGATACCAAATTCATGGCGGAGCGTCAGGGGTGGGGGTTTGTAGCATGGGCGACCTGCCCATGGTCGCGGTACCCCGCGATATTGATCGGTACTCCGATCGATTCAGCACGAGCGCAGCGGTATTCGGCCCAAGAATGAACGACGCTGCCGGACGAAAGATCGCCACGCTCTTGCTCGGTTGACCGGGGTGCCGGTCAATGCCATGGAGTACCACGGCCACGGGCAAGGTTGCCCATGCTACGATCAGGCCACAAAAGGTTCGACAATAGCAAAATTATGACATATTCGACCTATTTAGGTTTGGCTCCGCTTCTTTCATTCACGTCCGGGGCCGAGTGGTTCCGATAACCTATAAAACGGCATCCGGCGTTCAAAAAACGTAACATTATGTAACAAAACGTAACATGTCGATATCGAATCGGCAGGTCACCAAGATGAACCGGGAGCGACTGCAATGAGTGAATTGGCGGCCACCGCGCAGAGCCTTCGACAAGTTCGTGAAGCGTATCAGGATTTTCTAATGCAATGGGCTCTTGAAGAATTGACTGCCGACGCCGCGTCGATGGCCCATCTGGCCCGGGATTTATCGCGGCAAGGGGACTTGGGCGATAGGACTTTAACGGGGAACGAAGAGTCGCATGTTAATCGCCGAGGCTTTTTAGACGATTGAATAGCATAGAGCGAATGTATGGGTCAAATTACCTCCGGCATCGGTCTGGTCAGCGGAATCAACTCCGGTTCGATCATCAACCAGTTGATCCAGTTGGATTCCGCGCCCGTCACGCAACTCCAAAACCGCATCACCACGAACACCTCGCAGAAGACCGCCTACACGGATCTTCAGACGAAGTTGAATGCCTTGAAGACCGTCGGCACGACGCTGACAAACCCGAATAGTTTTCAGGCCGCCACCGCGAACAGCAGCGATGAGAAGGTCTTGACCGCCACTGCCGCCAACGGGGCGGCAACCGGCACCTACCAGCTCCAGGTCGCGCAGCTCGTCTCCAGCCAGCAGGCGGTCACCGAGGGTTTCGCCGATCCGAATCAAACCAAAATCGGTGCGGGAACCTTGACGATTTCGCAGGGCGGTGGGGAGCTTTCCAGTCAGACGACTCTGGGCACGTTAAATGGGGGCGCGGGGGTCGGGCGCGGCGTGTTTCGCATCACCGACCGCAGCGGTAAGACTGCCGCCATCGATATTTCATCCGCCATCACGCTGGACGATGTGGTTCGCGACATCAACACCTCACTCGATATCAGCGTCAAAGCCACCATCGGGAAAAACGGGTTGGTGCTGACGGATCTCACCGGTAAATCCGACATCCCCCCCGGGCCCGGGCAGCCGTCGGTGCCGAATCTGATCGTCCAGGATTTGGGCACCGGAACCACCGCCGCCGATCTGGGGATCGTCGCAAACGTCGCATCGAACACGCTGACCGGCACCAGTTTCAACACCATCGGCCGCGCCACCGCGCTGGCCCAGATCAATGACGGTCATGGCATCCGCACCGCTTCCGCAGGTGATGATTTCCGCATTCAAGCGGGCGATGGATCCACCTTCGATATCAATCTGGCGACGGCCAAGACCATCGGTCAGGTGCTCGATGCGATCAACAAGGCGACCGCCGGGAAAGTCGTCGCGGCGGTCGGCACAGATGGCAGCGGCATCCGGCTGACCGACACCACCGGCGGCGGTGGATCGTTTGGCATCGCCGCCCTCAATGCCTCCAACGCCGCTGCGGACCTCGGCATTGCCGGCTTTGGCACCGCCGGAACGATCAACGGCGGCAGTCTGATCGCCACGCTCAACAGCACACTCATCTCCTCGCTCAACGGCGGCACGGGCCTGGCACTGGGCACGATCGGCATCGTCGACCGCACCGGCGCAACCGCCACCGTCGATCTCACCGGGGCCACCAGCGTGCAGGATATTCTCAGCACGCTCAACCAATCCGGCGTTGGGATCAAAGCATCGCTCAACGCGTCGGGCAACGGCATTCAGTTGACCGACACCACCGGCGGCGCCGGTCCGCTGAAAATTTTCGACGTCGGTTCGACCTCCGCCGCCGCCCTGGGGATCAAGGGCGAATACGATGACACCGTCACCACCGTCAACGGTGCCAATCTCCATCGCCAGTACGTCACCACCAACAGTCTGCTGCAGGATTTCAACGGCGGGAAAGGCGTCGCGCCGGGAAAATTCCGCATCACCGGTTCCAACGGTGCGCAATCCGAAATCGATCTCTCCGGTGGAAATTATGTCACCGTCGGCGACGTCCTGAAAACCATCAACGCGCGGGGGCTCGGCGTCACCGCGAGTATCAACGCGAACGGAAACGGAATTCTCCTGACCGACACCGGCGGCGGACCGGCGCAGCTGAAAGTGGAGAACACCAGCGGCACCCCCGGTTCAGATTTAAACATCGTCGGCACGGCGACGACGCAGACGATCGACGGGGCATTCGAGAAGACGATCGCCGTCGACATCAACGACACGCTGTCGAGCGTGCAGACCAAGATCAACAATCTGAGCTTCGGTGTGACCGCCAGCATTCTGAACGATGGTTCGGGCGCGACGCCTTATCGACTGTCGTTGAATGCCAAGAACACTGGCCGGGACGGTCGATTTGTGTTCGATGCCGGCACGACCGGCTTGGCCGCCCACAATTTAGTCGACTCCCAGAACGCCGCCGTCTTCGTCGGCGGGCAGCACTCGGCGCATCCACTGCTCGTCACCTCCAGCAGCAATCAGATCACGAATGTCATCAAAGGCGTGACGATCAATTTAAACAATGCCAGCCCGAATCCGGTTACCTTGAGCATCACCAAAGATTCGAGCGCCGTCAGCACCCAGCTCAAAAGTTTCACCGATGGTTTTAATGCGGTCATCTCGCAGATCACCACGCTGACAACCTTCGATACGAAGACCAATAAACCGGGACTGCTTTTGGGTGAGAGTACGGTTCAGTCGATTCAATCAAACCTTTATGAACTGTATAACCGCGTGGTGAAAAACGCAGGCCGCTATAAAATCCTGGGGGATGTCGGAGTCGGCATCACCGATGGCGCTCAGCTCACGTTTGACGCCACCAAATTCAGCGCGTCTTTCGGCACCGATTCGAATGCCGTGCAGAACCTTTTTACGCAGACCACGACCGGATTGGGAACGCTGATCACCAACGCGATCAATAAACTGACGGACCCGGTGAGCGGTGTGATCCTGGTGGAGACCAAGGCGATCGACGGGCAAAATCAGAGTTTCCAGGATCGGATCACGCAGTTGAATGACCAGCTTACAGCCAAACGCGCCCGCCTCACCAAACAGTTCGCGGATATGGAAACCGTGCTGGCCGGCTTGCAATCGCAGCAGGCGGCGCTCGGCTCGCTGGGAACGCTCGGCACGTTTGGCAGCACGAGCAGCAAATCGAGCGGCGGTTCAAGCAGCACCGCCGCCGCTTAACACTACAGTGCGACTTACCCGGGTCCGACCCAAAACAGCCACAGAGGACACGGAGAACCCATCGCAGCTACGCCACGACCAAACAGGGGGGAACCGCGAATCCGCGGAAGCGCGAAGTGGAACGCGAAGAAAATTCATTTTGATTTCTTCGCGTTCCACTTCGCGCTTTCGCGGTTGCTATCTTCTTCCGGCGAAAAGATTTTGGTCGATTGTAGTACAGAGACTGCCACAGAGAAAAAACGAGAAGATCAATGTGGAGAGAGGGATTCGTGGAGCAGGCGGCATGGGCGTCCCGCCCGTACATTTTCAAATCAAAAACATGGGCCAGACGCCCATCCCACCATTTTTCACAGGCTCTTAGGTTAAATGACCGATAGATCATGGCGAGGGCGACAGCCTTCTGCTTTAGGACATCGGCATGATTCCCAATCCACAGGCCGCCGCCCAGTACCTTCGCACGAAGGTGCAGACCGCCACGCCCGAGCAGCTTCAGATGATGCTGTTTGACGGCGCCTTGCGATTTGGTGAGCAGGCCAAGATCGCCCTGCAGAATCAAAAATACGAAGACAGCTACAACCTGATCTCGAAGGTGCAGAAAATTCTCGCCGAGCTGTCCTGTACGTTGAAGCACGATGTCTATCCGGAACTGTGCAAAAAGCTGGCGGCGCTCTACACCTATGCCTATCGCCAATTGGTCGAGGCGAACATGCACCACAATATGACGGCCATGGAAGATGCGTTAAACGTCCTTCGATACCAGCGGGAAACCTGGAGTCTGCTGCTGGAGCAGATCGGCAAAAAGAAAGCCGCCGCCGTCGCCACCCGACTGGATCTGCCGTCACCGGACTCGCGGATGGAAGCGACCATTTCGATGCAGGGGTGAATTCACTTCTTTCCCAGTCCTAATTTGACGCCTCTACCCCCCTTCCTATAATGCCGCCTTCTTGAAGTTTCAGGAAGAGAGCGGTTGCCGAATGCCCATCCATCGACGCGATTTGAAGCCGCCGTTCCTTCGTGCGTGCGGGTGCATCCTCATCGTGATGACGCTGTTCACGGGGCGGGCTTTCGCCGAGCGTGAAACGCCGAATGAAAACCTTTTGATCAAAAGTTCGCAGGCCGCCACATGGAATGAGGGGCCGACGAACGTGCTTCAACTGGACGGCCCGGTCGTCATCGAGTTGGATCAGACCCGGCTGACAGGGGACAGCGCGGTGGTCTGGATCAAGCCCGCCGCCGGAACCGTGCTGGAAGAGCAGCAGGCGGAGATCGCGGTCATCGGGCATGCGTCCCTGGTGCAACCGGACGGGATTTCGCGGAGCGGGGAGACGCTGTACGTCACCGCGACCATCCGCGGGACGATTCGCGTGACCGCCGATCAACGTCTGGTCCGCAACTTATCCGAGAGCGACATTTACAAACGCGCGATGACGTTTCGCGTCACCGAACCGCTGCCCACGACGCAGATCGCCAATGACAATTGGCTGATCAAACGGCCCTGGGGTACGCCGCAACCCCTGACGACATCGACCGCCACTTCGCAGCCGGCCTCATCGCCGCCCATCTCATTCTCGGCGGACAATACCGAGGGCACCAACACCAGCGAAGGACTTGTGGCCTTCGTGCTGACCGGCAACGTCAAACTTTTTCAACGGCGGCCGAACTCGGAATTTTTGGAGCTGCAGGCGCAGCGCGTCGTGCTGTTCACCACCCTGCACAATTTGTCGGATCTTCAAAAAAACAAATACACCAGCATCGAGCAGGCGATCACCGGGGCGTATCTGGAAGGAGATGTGCGGATTGTCTTCACGCCGTCCTCCGCCAAAAAAGCGGCCGAGCAGCGGTTGACCGGCAACCGCGTCTACTACGATTTCACCACCGATCGCGCGATTCTGACGCAGGCGGTCGTCCATACCTACAATCCTAAAACGCAGTCGCCGATGATCATGCGGGCCGAGACGATTCGGCAACTTTCCGCCGGGGAATACACCGCCAATCATGCTCAGCTCACCACCAGTTCTTTCGCCACTCCGTCCTACAGCATCGGTCTCGGCAAAGCGTATGTGAGGCAGATTGAAACCGGTGACCCGCGCTATGGCACCTACTCGGAATTTGTCGGGCGGGATGCGACGTTCCAGGTCTACAACACACCCGTCTTCTACCTGCCTTACGCCGCCGGAACGTTCGGCGAGCGCGGTTCGGTTTTTCGGAACTTTGAAACGTCTTCCAACTCGCGCTTCGGGCCAAGCGTCATCACCCAATGGGGCCTGTTTGAAACGCTCGGCAAAGTGCCGCCCAAAAACACCGACATCACCTATCAGGCCGACTACTTCGGCAAGCGCGGCCCGGCGGCGGGATTGGATGGCCGCTATCAGGGCGGCACGGTCACGGATACCACGCGCGAACCGTGGTCGTTCAGCGGGGATTTCAGCGCGTTTCTCATTTACGATCACGGCAAAGACAAACTCGACCGCAGCCGTCCCGATGTCATCCCCGCCAACGACGCGCGCGGCCGGCTTTTCCTCGAACACCAGCAGTTTCTTCCCGATGACTGGCAGGTGCAGCTCTCGCTCGGCTACAGTTCCGATGCGACGTTTCTGGAGGAATGGTATCAGGATGAGTTCTATACCCGCCGTCCGCAGGAAACTTCCATCTATTTGAAACACCAGCGCGATTCAGAAGCGTTGACGTTTCTGATCAGCAAGCAGATCAATCACTTCCCCACGTCCTCCGATGTCCAACAGGAACAGGCGGAAGTGGAGCGTTTGCCGGAGATCGGTTACCACCGGATCGGGGATGGAGTGCTGGCGGACAGCATGAGTTTCTTCAGCGACAATTCGATTTCGGCGCTCGACTTCAACCGCAGCCGGGCGAGTCTGGCGCAGCAGGGTTTTGGCGTCGGGCAATCCCCGGGACTGCCCTCCTTTGGCACCACCGGCGAACCCGGCAACATCGTCTATCGCGGCGACTTTCGGCAGGAGTTGGATTACCCGTTCACGGTCGGTCAATTCCGCGTCGTGCCGTATGTGCTGGGCCGCTACACCGTCTATTCCGACTCGCCGATGAAGGCCGGCAACAAAGAGCGGCTCTACACCGGCGCGGGCGTGCGATTCACCACCGCGTTCTGGAAGATCGACGACAGCGTGGTAAGCGAATTGTTCGATCTGCACCGCCTTCGCCATGTGATCGAGCCGGAGCTGAATCTATTCACCGGTGCGCAGACGATCAAGCGAAGCAACCTGCTTCAATACGATGAATCGGTCGATGAAATCAATGACATCACCGGCGGCCAACTTGCCCTGCATCAGCGCTGGCAAACCAAGCGCGGCGACGCAGGCCGTTGGCGAAATGTCGACGTGCTGGCCCTGAATGTCGAGGGGAATTTTTTCTCCCACAAACCGAATGATCCGCTGATTTCCCCCACCCGGTTTCGCGGGCTGTTTTTCGATTCGGTCCCGGAAGAATCGATCCCCCGCAACAGCCTGAATGCCGATGCCATCTGGCGAATCAGCGACACCACGGAGATTCTCTCCGATGTGCAGTACAACCTGGACAAGCACGTCCTCGCCACCGCCTCCGGCGGCATCGCGGTGCAGCGTGGCGAGCGCATCTCCTACTTTCTCGGGCAGCGCTACATCGAACCGCTCAACTCCAACATCACCACTTTCGCGATGACGTATCAGCTCACCCCGAAATACATCGCCGCGTTTCGGCAGAGCTTTGATTTCGGCATCCAGCACACCGTCTCAACGGACATCTCGCTGATCCGCCATTTCGACCGCTTCTTCGCGACGGTAAGCCTTCGATACGATGAGATCGGGAACAACAGCGGGTTCATGGTGAATATCACCCCTGAAGGTTTCGGGGCCGCAGGGAGCAGCGGGTTGCGGAGCGTGTTTCAGAGGTAGAGCTATGCGGCGGATCGCGAATGAGAATGATGGGCAGTGCCATCACATTCATGATCTCCGGTCCCCTCCCCCCATGTATTCATGGGGGGAGGGTTAGGGTGAGGGGTTTTTTCTTCTCGGTGAGAATAGGTGAGATTTCTCGACTCGGCGAAATAAAAAGGCAAGACCCCTCACCCTAACCTTCCCCCCGGATTACCGGGGGGAGGGGACCGGAAATCTCAAATGCGATGAATCTGGAACGTTGGGCGGGTGATCGTGTCCCGCATTTCCTGCGGATGAAATTCTTCCGGGGCGACAGTCGTTGCGGAATCCGGGTCGTCGCTTTCAGCTCCGATCCCGGCGTGGAGAACGTTGTTGTCGGCGCAAAAAAGAAGGCAGATCCGAGGATCTGCCTTCTGTGGATTTTTTAGCTGCAAACCGGATCACCAGGCGAAGTGGGCGAACGCCTTGTTCGCATCGGCCATGCGGTGGGTTTGTTCGCGGGTGTTCATCGCCTTGCCTTCCTTCTTGTACGCCGCGCCGAGTTCATCGGCCAGACGATCCGACATCGGGCGGCCACCGCCCTCACGGCAGGCGCCGATCAACCAGCGGAACGCCAGACTCTGCTGCCGTCGCTTATTGACCTGCATCGGAACCTGATAGTTCGCCCCGCCCACCCGGCGGCTGCGGACCTCGACATACGGCTTCACATTGTCGATCGCCGTCTGAAAAATCTCCAACGGCGGGACATCGGCGATCTTCTTGCTGATCTTTTCCAACGCATCGTACACGATCTTTTGGGCGACCGACTTCTTGCCGTCCCACATGATGCAGTTGATGAACTTCGAGAGCAGCTTGCTGTTGAAGCGGGGGTCCGGCTTCAACATTTCTTCCGAGGAGGTGAACTTCTTAAAGGCCATGATCTGACTTTCCGTTTCTGTTTCTCCCTGGCGTTCAAGCAACACACTTGAATGACAGGAATACTCCGGAGATTTTTGAGTAGGGTTACTTTAATAGCCGAGGGCGGAAGCCCCGGGGCTTCCGCCCTCGGCTATCATCAATTCAATTTGAAGAACTTACTTGCCCTTCTTAGCACCATACTTACTGCGCGACTGCTTGCGGCCATCCACGCCCAGAGCGTCGAGGGTGCCGCGAACGACGTGATAGCGCACACCTGGCAAGTCGCGAACGCGACCGCCGCGAACCAGCACGATGCTGTGTTCCTGGAGATTGTGCTCTTCACCGGGGATGTAGGCGGTGACTTCCTTGCCGTTGCTGAGGCGAACGCGGGCGATTTTACGCAGTGCCGAGTTCGGCTTTTTCGGAGTCATGGTCTTGACCTGCAAACACACGCCGCGCTTTTGCGGGCAGGCTTCCAGATCCTTGACCTTGTTGATCTTCGCCAGAGCACGGCGGGGCTTCTTAATGAGCTGATTGATCGTCGGCATTGATATTCCCTGCAAATCCTTCGTCTTCTCGCGGCTGAAATTCTGAAACGCAAGCGCGATACCTGCTCCGAACCCAGCTTCCCGCGAATCGGAAAGAGAGGCATCATACGGGGTCTTTTCCAGACTCGCAAGTGGCGGTGACGCTCAACTCAAACAGTATTTCCGAATTAGAGCCGCTTCGCATGTGTTTTAGCACGCCGGGATCCGGGTCGTCGCCTGCGGCTCCGATCCCGGCGTGAACTTCAGGGTTCGCGCTTTCCATCACTTCACCTTTTACTCCTTTCCAATTATTCTTAAACCATGCCAGAAATCAAAGTAGGATTGATCGGAGGTTCAGGACTCGCCCAAGCTCTTAGCGCGCAGACCGATGGAGTTCGCCATGACGTCGATACGCCGTTCGGCAAGCCCAGCGACGCGATCGTCGAGACGAAGTGGGCGGGCCTGCCGGTTTATTTTTTATCGCGGCATGGGCCGGGACACCTGCTGAACCCTTCACAGGTGCCTTACCAAGCGAATATTTTTGCCCTCAAAAAGCTCGGATGCACTCATATCATTGCCAGCGGTGCCGTGGGAAGTTTGCGGGAGGAATACAAGCCGCGCGATCTGGTGATTGCCGATCAGGTGATCGACAAGACGCATCGGCGGGCGGGAACGTTTTATCAGAACGCCGCCGTGCATGTGGAATTTGCGGAGCCGTTTTGCCCGGTGTTACGCCGCATTCTGCTGGAGGCGGGGAAGTCGGGAGATAAGCCCGCCGATTCTCCATTTCAAGTCCACGATCGGGGTTGTTATGTCGCGATGGAAGGGCCGGCGTTTTCGACGCGGGCTGAAAGTCTGATGCACCGGATGTGGGGCGGCGATTTGATCGGCATGACCGCGATGCCCGAGGCCAAACTGGCCCGGGAAGCGGAAATGAGCTATGCCCTCATCGCGCTGGTGACGGACTATGATTGCTGGCGGACCATTGCGGCATTAAGTGATACGACCAAACCGCCGGTGGACCCGTTTTCACTTTTGAAGGAAATCATCGGGAACCTTGAGGCGGCATCTAATAATGCCATCGGACTGATGCAGCGAGCGGTTGAATTGATGGCGGGTCGAACGGAAGAGTTGATTCATTGCCCGGCCCACCATGCGCTCAAACTCGCGATCTGGTCGGATAAGGCGAAAATGGACCCGGCGGAAGTGCAACGTCTGGCACCGCTGTGGATGAAGTATTTTGAGTGACGACGCTCGATCCTTATTATTTAGCCGTCTCGCTTGCGAGGCGCGTCCGACCGATTGTCCTGCCAGACGCGCCTCGCAAGCGATACGGCTAAATAAGACGAAGCATTTAAACCGTTTGCCATGGAACATCCATGCTATCAGCCCGCAAAAAACACGTCGGTTGTTTCAACGCTTGGTTTCCGCTTGCAATGCTCGCGGTGTTTCTC
>JANXVV010000574.1 GCA_025351525.1 Humisphaera sp.
GCTGGCGGGCCTGGAATTGTTGGTGAAGATGTTGATCGTGCTGGAGCATCACGATCCAAAAGACCTGCGTCGCCTATTGGAGGCCGCCCTGCCTGGACTGCTCCCCGAGATCAGGCGAAAAGATGTGTAGATACCAATGGGAGTACCTGCGGACCCTACAAGACTTGAATTTCGTCATTCGGCACTCCAAAGCGTGGCATTCCAACGCGGTTCTGCGATAATCGGAACATGGCTGATGAACAGGTCGAGACAAAGCTGGAAATGACGAACGACACCGCCTCTGAGACGGCCCCTGCCGTCGCCGCCCCCCCTGTCGCGGACAGCGGCATCGATGATTACAACGAGAGCATGATCCAGGTGCTCGAGGGGTTGGAGGCCGTCCGCAAGCGGCCGGGCATGTACATCGGCGACACCACGCTGCGCGGGTTGCATCATCTGGTCTATGAGATCGTCGATAACTCGATCGACGAAGCCGGCGCGGGGTTCTGTCACAGCATTTTGATCAAGATCAACGCCGACAGTTCCTGCACGGTGGTGGATGATGGGCGCGGCATTCCCGTGGGTATACACCCGAAGGAAGGCATTCCGACGGTCGAGGTGGTGTTCACCATTTTGCACGCGGGCGGCAAGTTCGAGCACAATGCGGGGAGCGCGTACAAGGTCAGCGGCGGGTTGCATGGTGTCGGGGCGTCGGTGGTCAATGCGCTGTCGGAATGGCTGGAGGTGGAGATCAGCCGCGAGGGGAAGGTGCATCAGATGATGTTCGAGCGGGGGAAGCGCGCCAAGGATTTGAAAGTCATCGGCACGCGCCCCAAGAGCGGCACGAAGGTGACGTTCAAACCGGACAAGCAGATTTTCCCCGATGTCGAGTTCAAGTATGAAGTGCTGGCCAAGCGGATGCGCGAGTTGGCGTATTTGAACGAGGGGTTGCAGATCACCATCGAGGATGAGCGCACCGGGAAGCGCGACGAATTCAAGTTCACGGATGGGTTGATCGAATACGTCAAGTACCTGACGGACGGCAAGAGTGTGGTTCATCCGATCATCTACTTCAAGAAGGAAGATCCCGCGACGCATCTGATTCTGGAAGTCGCGATGCAATACAACGATGGGTACAACGAGCTGATCGAAAGTTTTGCCAACAACATCAACACGCATGAGGGCGGGACGCACATGAGCGGGTTTAAGACCGCGCTCACCGGCACGATCAACCGGTACGCCGAGAAGATCAACATGCTCAAGGGGGACTCGCGGCCGACGGGGGATGATGTGCGCGAAGGGCTGATCGCGGTCATCAGTGTGAAGGTGCCGGAGCCGCAATTTGAAGGGCAGACCAAGACCAAGCTCGGCAACAGTGAAGTGGAAGGCTTTGTCAGTTCGAGCGTGAACGAACGGCTGAGCAGCTTCTTCGAGGAGAATCCGAAGGAGGCCAAGGCGATCATTGAAAAAGGATTGCAGGCGGCCGAGGCGCGGGAGGCGGCGCGGAAGGCGCGGGAGTTGACGCGAAGAAAGAATAGTCTGGAGGGCGGAAGTCTGCCGGGCAAGTTGGCGGACTGCCGCAGCAAGAGCAATGAAGAGACGGAGATCTTTCTGGTCGAAGGGGATTCGGCAGGTGGATCGGCCAAGCAGGGGCGAGATTCGAATATTCAGGCGATCCTGGCGCTCAAGGGTAAGATTCTGAACGTGGAGAAGGCGAATCTGGTGAAGATGCTGGGGCACGAGGAAATTCGCACGATCATCAGTGCGCTGGGTTGCGGGATTCGCGATGATTTCAATCTGGAAAAACGGCGGTACGGGCGAATCATCATCATGACGGACGCCGATGTGGATGGCAGCCATATCCGGACGCTGCTGCTGACGTTTTTCTTTCGGCATATGCAGGAACTGATCAAGGCCGGCCGCATCTATGTGGCCCAACCGCCGCTCTATAAAGTGACCCGCAAGCGCAAGGTGGAGTATGTGTTGAACGAACGGTTGATGCGAAAGACGCTTACCGATCTGGGTTTGGCCGGGAGCGTGTTGATCATCCGCGATCCGGACACCGGCGTGGAGCAGCGGCGGCATACGGGCGATGAATTGCGGCATCTGATCGAAGTGCTCGGCAAGCTGGAAGAGCTCGTGAAAGTGATCCAGCGGCGCGGGATCGACTTTGCTGATTTCCTGGCGGAGCGGGAGAAGGATCCGGAGCAGAAAGGGCGATTGCCGTTGTATCGGGTAGTGGTGGATGGGATGGAGGATTATCAGTGGTCGCCGGAGGCGAATCAGAAATTCCTGGCCGAGCATGGGCTGCTGCCGGATGACCTGACACCGGTGACTGAAGTGACTTCGCCATCGGCCACGGCGGAGGTCGGGATCAAACTGCCCGAAGCCGTCAAACGCCCGGTGCCCCGGCGGGCGCATAAGAACCACGAGCTGCACGAAGTTCGTGAGCTGCCGAAGATTTTTGAAGAGCTGGGTGGATTGGGCCTGTCCATCGAGGATTATTTCCTCACCCAGGAGGAGTCGGTCAGCGGCGAGCGATTGATGACCAAGTATGCGCTGTTGAACGATGAGAAGACGCTCGATATTGCGGGAGTCGGGCAGGTGATCCCGCAACTGTTCAGCATCGCCAAGCAGGGGATGGAAGTGGGGCGATTCAAAGGGCTGGGCGAGATGAACAGCGAAGAGCTGTGGGAAACCACGCTCGATCCCAGCAAGCGGATGCTGCTGCGGGTGACGCTGGAGGATGCCGGTGAGGCCGAGCGAATGTTCAGCGTGCTGATGGGGGAGGAAGTGGAACGGCGGCGGCAGTTTATCGAGGAGCATGCGCTGGAAGTGAAGAATCTGGATGTTTAACGGTCAATTGCATGTATATCACATGCAACCAACGATCGAATTTGTATCCGACTTCTTTCAGATATCCGGCCCGGGTAAATCCGTGCCTCGCATGCAGAGCGACGCTGGCCTCCTGCTCAGCATCGATGCCGGCGATTATGGCGTGATGGCCGAGGTGGATGGCCCGCTTAATTAAATTCGTAAGGATCGCCCGGCCGACTCCCTGCCTTTGATGTTCCGCATGCACATACACGGAGTTTTCCACGGTTCGGTCATACGCGGCGCGTGGATGAAATCGGGAGAGGGATCCCCATCCCACAATCTCGTCATTCCGTTCCAGAACGATGATCGGGTGTTTTACCCCATGCGATGCAAACCATAGCTCGCGGGCTTCGATCGTTTCCGGCTCGGTTTGATAGGTGCAGGTGGAATGCAATACATAGTGGTTATAGATCGCATTGATTGCGGGCAGATCGGCGGCGGTGGCGGAACGGATTATTTGATCGGGCATCGGTTCTCCTCGGTCGACGATCATAACAAAACCCGCGTGCCTATGATGCACACATGCACCAACTGATATTTGAGATGATGATCGCCGCGCCGCTGGAGGCGGTGTGGGCGTTCCATGACGATGTGATTGGATCGCTCCCGGCACTGTCGCCGCCAGAGGGGGCGGTGAAAATTGTGTCGGCGGATCTGCCGGTGCGAGTTGGATCGCGCATCGTGATTTCGGCGAAGATATTGCTCGGGTTCCGCGGGAAATGGGTGGCGAAGATCACCCGGCACGAGCCGCCGTGTGAGGGGAAGGCAATGTTCGCGGATGAGCAGGAATCGGGGCCGTTTTCGGCATGGCGGCATGAGCATCGGTTTGAGCAGGTGGGATCGCAAACAAGGCTCGTGGATGTGGTAACGTATCGGGCTCCGCTTGGGCCTTTGGGTTGGGTCGCGGACAAGTTGTTCTTGCGGAGGAAGGTGGAGGAGATGTTTGACTATCGGCACCGTGAGACGAGGCGGTTTCTGGAGCGGA
>JANXVV010000582.1 GCA_025351525.1 Humisphaera sp.
GGACCAGTTCTGGAACACCGAGGGAGCCGAGAGCATCTTAGCCTTGCGTGGCCAGTGGCTCAGCCAGGACCAAAGATGGGAACACTACTGGTTGTGTACCCAGCCAAGGGCAGAGGCTGCGTAGGCTGACACGCACCCATGGAGTTGTACTTCGGCGGTGCCAAGGGCAAGCGCGGCTGCGAAGCGCCTCATGCCTCGTGGCACTGCTTACCTGCATCACAGGGCTTCTCGTCGATAATCTAGCGCTCGCCGACTCGCCGGACGCGCAGGCGGCGATGCTGATTCAAAGAATCGGAGGGAAAATTTCCTGGTCGGCTGATTCCGAGCCCAAACATATCGTGGCAATTGACTTCGACAGTTGCCGCCTGAGGTTGGAGGATGTCGAATCACTAAAGCCACTTGAATATCTGGAAGAGCTTAAAATCACTCGCACGCGGGTCGACACGCACATTCTTGAGGCGGTCGCGAAATTGACTCCATTAAAGCGGCTTTCGTTACTTAGGACTGACGCAACGGACGTTGGAATGGTTTACCTTTCCCAATCACCTCAACTTCAAGAGCTGGACCTAATTTTAACGAATGTAACAGATGAAGGGTTAGGTGCTTTACGTCGGCTTCGGACACTTACAACTATCAGGCTCAGTACGAAAATGAAAGGTTCTGGCCTGCGATATCTCGCCGAATTCCCGGTGCTTCGGACAGTCGACTTGTCAGGGGCAGGTGTTGATAACGACAGCCTGAAATGGCTCGGCGACATAAAAAGTCTGCGGGAAATTGACATGGTGTGCGGCGGCCCAACGCTTGATCAAACTGGAAAACAAAACCTATGCCGCTTGACCGGCCTTACATGCCTGAAAATGGATATGATCTTCAACGATGATCACATTCTCACATACTCCAAAAGCCTGCCGATGCTTCAGTCGGTGCAAGTGGGTGGAAGGTTTCCATCCGACTTGAGCATTGCAGCGCTGGCCGAGGCAAACGTGCTGCGTGAGCTGAAATTTTTCTCGGCAAAGAAATCGGGGACGCGGAATTGGCCAAGGTCGCGCGCATCAAGTGCCTTGAGTCCGTATACCTGAGCCGCGTTAAAATCACTCCTTCCGGGCTGAAGCCCATTGCGGAACTTGCCAACCTTCGATCATTGTCGCTTCCGAGTTCGAATGTCAGCGGAGCTCCGGTTCAGGATTTGAGAGTCGCCAAAAACCTCGTCGAGCTCGATCTTCACGAATCGAACGTCGATGACACTGATCTAAAAGTGATCGCCGAATTAAAGAATCTTCGCCTACTCAAGCTGGGAAACACCGACGCCGGGGACCAAGGCGTCTCGTCGCTGGCGGCCCTTGAACATTTGGAAATGATACAGCTTCCCTGGCGCGTGACCGCCGCCGGTGTAAATGCGCTGAAAAACATGAAGTCATTGAAGGAAATTGACGCGAGCAGAACTCGCCTTAACAGTTCCGACGTGCAAGAACTTCAAATGGCGCTGCCTTCAGTGAAGATTGAGCTACGCAACCCGTGACGGGAAGCTGATGTGCGCGCGTAAAGTCAATTGCGGGCAAAGTCGAACTCGGGCGCATGCAATTTTTGCACGGAGAAGTTTAAGGGAGTTTAGGAATGCAATCGTGCAAAAGGCATAGCAACTGAAAGTGCGTGATGTATGCGGACCCCCGATTTCCCCGGCGACCACACCGCGTCGGACTACACCGTCACCGCCACCTATGACCAGAACGGCATCACCCACACCCTGCCGGTGACGGCCGTCGCCGAGGGATCCAGTTCCTTCATCGTCCAGATCGGTGGCGGCACGAGCATCGATGCGGAAGGGTACGATGAAGTGACCGTCCACGTCACCCGCGACACCGAGGCGGGCAGTTGCGTCTCGCTGTTGCAGATCGACGGGGGCGGCATCACCGCCAAGGGCATCGACGGCATCGTGCATGTCGCCGACGCCTCGCCGGCCACCGTCGCCACGTTCACCGACGGCGATCCCGGTGCCGCCACCGGCGATTTCACCGCCGATATCAGTTGGGTGCAGATCGACCCGACCGACCCGGAGAACAGCACCACCCTCACAACCACCGGCACGGTCGTCGAGGACGGCCACGGCGGGTTCAAAGTGGAAGGAACGCCGCCCGCCGAGTTCCTCGCCGCCCACGCCCCCTTCATCGCCACCGTCGAGATCAGCGGCCTGGGAAGCTCAGATAGCGCCATCACTCAATTAGATAAGCAGTTTATTGATCCGACTGATTTCAATAACACAGTCCACTTGCCGTCCAAAGGGAATGTCGCCCCCCAAGATTTTCGTGACAAATTCTACGATGGTAACGGTTGGGGTACCACGAAAGATGAGAACAATGAAATTCAAACAACGCTCTATGTACTTCAGGTGCCTGACGGAGCAACGGCCGACATCATCGCCGCCGTCAACGCATTCAACACAGCCGCCCTTGCGCACGAGAATGAAGTGCGGGATTGGTATGTGGAAAACCACGACCTGCACGAATCTGATTTGAACGCGTGGCAGCTCGCTCACGATAATCTTTATGCCCCCGACGCCCCGCATGAGATTGATGGATTGATAGACATGAAAAGTCTACTTCAGTTCGCTTACGAGAAATCGTGTGGTTTGGAACATGGCCCCCAAAAATATCCCAACTTGGATTTCGAGAAAAAGATTGCTGACATCCAAGCAGGGGAACGCACACCCGATTGAACCCGGTGAAATCATGCGCCTACTCAAAATGAGAACTCGTCACCAACCCCGCAAAGCCGTTTCGTGCATGCTCGCACTGCTTACGATGGCCGCGCTTGCGTTCAGCGCGGCCGCTGGCAGTGCTGCGGTGGAGCGATTGGGCGGCCCGAATCAACCCGCGGCACCCGCCGCATCGTTTGAACGGGCCGGCCCGGTTGAAGAAGGGGACGGGTATTTATTCAGGGTCTTCAGCCGCGACTCATGTGCCTTCCTCGCACAGAAGTACAATCCCGCGTTACAACGATCTGATATGGTGCGATTGTGGGATGCCCGCTCGCTCAAGCCGCTCACCGAGCCGCTCCTGCACGAGGACATCTGGTATTGCGGTGTCACTGCCGACGGCAAGATGGTGTTCACCGCCGACAGGAAGGAGATCCGGCTCTGGGACGTGGCGACATCGAAACTCCGGACCACCATCAAAGTGACGGACAAGGATCTGCTGAAATCGGTGGACTTCAATGCGGACGGGACTAGGTTCACCACAATCACCAACAACGAGCATGCGGCAATCGCCAACGACGAGCATGCGGTGGCGGTCTGGCGCACCGGCGATGCGCGGCCGGCGCTGTTTTTGCAGCAGAGCGGCCCCGTGTCGGCGGTGTTCGACCCCACCGGCACCCGCATCATTACCGACGACGGTGAATTCAACGTGTTCGCGACCGATTCGGGACGCAAGCTTTTCCCATCAATCTCCAGCACCACAAATTCCATCAAGGAGGTTCGCTTCGACTCAAGCGGGCATCGGCTATTGGTTCCTCAGTGGCGCGGATTTACCGTCGTTGACCTCCCTACCGGAAATACGGTGGCTGACGTGGATCTCGTCCCACAGGACACAGTCTTTGATGTCCAGTTCAGTGTTGACGACAAAGAGATCTCGGTGACGACCGTGGGAAATGGTCGGGTTAACGGCCCGGCTCGGATTTATGACGCCGCAACTGGAAAGTTTGAGCGGGAGATTGGATCTGACGTCGTCGAATGCAAGATCGGCCCGGGCGGGAGGTGGATCTTATGCCGCGCCCCCGGCGAGCGACCGCTGGAATTGTGGGATCTCGCGGGCGGTGCCAAGGTGCAGACTTTCCCCAAAGGAAACGTGCACCACCTGAGCCCCGACGGCTCATTCATCCTGTTCGAATCCGGCCGCATTCCAGGCAGCTTGTTGGAAGTCTGGCGTCTAAAGCCAAAATAAATAAAGGGGCCACCACTCATTGTTTGGAAAGGGTGTGACCGTCTTTTTTGGCAAGCCCCCATTTCCACCGCTAGGACCGTGTCTGCCACGTGTCAGACGGGCGTTTGCCAAAAAAGACGGCCACACCCGTTTGGAAATTGGCCGAAACTCATTGTTTGCAATCGACTCCATTTACCAGTAAATTCTCTCCAGGGGGTAAAGAAAAGGTGACACTCATCAATAACGCGTATTGATGAGTGTCACCTTTTCCTTCCCCCAAGGGCCGGTTTGGATTCTTCAGTTGGCCTACGAATTGGGTCGACACCAACCAAGTGACGAAGGTGTTGATGGACCTCAAGAATTTCGACAAAAGTGAGCAGATCGCGTGGAACTCGGCGTTGCCGCTGCGAGACTTATTGCATCAGCTCGATGACATCTACGGTTATCAACACGTCAATCTGTTCGCGCACAGTATGGGAAACATCGTCGCAAGCAACGCCCTTAAGCTCGAAGCAGATTCAGCTCATCCTCAAATGCTCGTCAATGCGTATGTAGCAAGTCAGGCCGCTATTGCCGCCGGTGCCTATGCACCTATTTTGGCGAATGCGCCCAAGCCCATTCCGGATCTGTACGGAAATTTCCCAACTCCGACAGGGCCTAAACCCTACTTCTTCAATATCGACACGGTCGCCAGCCATCTCTATAACTTTTTTAATCCACGGGACTACGCAACCGAAAAAGGGGTCGCCACATGGCGATTGAATCAGTCAAGTAAACCGGACACGGGATACGTTTATGCCCCGGACGATCCGTTCCGCCCGCAAGCGGGGGGCACGTTTACCCGCACAAACGTGTTTAGCATCGCTCCCCCAGTCCGCCTGAACCTGAACATCAAAACAGATCTATACGAGGCATTCTCATTCGCGGTGCCTGCACAAACTTCCGCGCTCGGGGCGCAAGCGGATGTGGGAGGCCCGTTTATGGATAAAGGCGGAACCTTGAATCAAGTCGACCTAAGTCAAGGACACTATGGCTTTACCAAAACTCCTTGGGACCACAGCGCGCAATTCATGGGCGATAACGCACAGCGGAGATACTACTGGAACACGCTCATGAAAAGTTTCGAGCTAGGGGGAAGCATATGGAGCGATACCCAATTGAAAATTCAGAAATCATAGAGACGCGTTCAGTTTTGGGCGATTCATCCGATCGTTGTACTGCATGAATTCGGGATATTCATCATGTTTCCAAAAAAGAAGAATCGCTGGTCAAAGTGGGGTTTCGCCACAATTGCAGCATTGCTGTTGCTATTTTGGGGATGGGACCACCTGGTTGGAAATGTATTTTATACTTTTCATGGGCGTGTGGTTACGATCGACCAGAGCCCCATTTCCGATGCAAGCGTCACCGTTGTTTTTTCGAGCTATGATTTCCTTCAAATTCCCATGATGTGGAAAAGCATGGCATCCACCGGATACTCGACGGTGCTGACAACAGATGCGAAAGGGGCGTTCACGACCGGTATTTCCCACGGCGATAGTATTAGAATCGTTTCGATCGCCAAGACGGGTTTTGAAGACCATTGGATCAACGTCGAGGAATGGATCTTCGTCCCAGGCCTGCCTCCCAAGAGTTCCAGAAAGGATGCCGATGTTCGGACGTATGTTCTGGCACCGCTCGGGCCTTCCGAGGGGAACATGGAAGGTTCGATTCAGAGCAAAGTAATGTACGTCGACGGACGCACCTACTGCATAGATTTATTGGCGCAGACGCTCGAACCCGCGCCGCCGATCTCCGGTGATTTGATTGTCTCCCTAAACGGCTTTCTCGGTCCGTACGAGCGTAAAATGGGGCGTTGGGACTGGTCCGTGAAAATTCAATGCATCGGCGATGGAGAGTTCGTCGAGACATCTGATCCTGTGCCGATGAAAGCCCCGGAGAGTGGCTACCGGCAGGAGTTTTCGCTCGTGCAGCAACCAACCCACCGGGACTTCGACACAAAGGATCCGGGTTGGTCTAGAAGCCTGTCCCGCACGTTTTATTACCGAAGCGTGCGTCGCAACCTATATGCTTGGATTAAGCTGCAACTTAATTCGGCATCCCCATGGGATCGAATCCATGAAGGGGATTACAAAATTTACTTTACTTACAATACGATAGGATCACCGAATCTATTTCGTCCTCAAGATCGGAAAAGGGAATGAGGGGGGAATGAAACAGGGACGGCCCGGCTCAGTCTCAACCCTCCATTTCGTTAGGCGGATGTTCGGTAGTCAGTAGGGTCCGCAGTACCCTGCGGACCATCTTTCACCCAATCTGGGGCGTTCGAAACGTTGGACGGACACGGATACGGGAACGTTAGGTCCGATACTAAACAAGTGAGGCAGGTAGGAGGACGCTGTGAACAAACTCTCCG
>JANXVV010000436.1 GCA_025351525.1 Humisphaera sp.
CCCGGCCAAGTCGCCGATCTTCTGCTTTTGCAGCCAGCGGATGACCGGTGGGCCGAGAAGAATGCACAGGAGAAACGCCAGCATCACCGCCAGCACCTGTCGAAAGGGATCCTGCTCGCGGGTGAAGATGCGAAAGAACCCGAGGTGGTGGGCCTCGAGCCAGGGGAGATGGGATTCGATGAGCAGGTAGAGCATTGAGAACATCACTTCTATTTTTTTAATTTGGTAGTACTCCGCCCGCACAAATGCTGTGGGTCGGATGGGTGCCACAGGTCGCGGTACTCCGAGACCTGTGTCTTCGCTGGCCGAAAAGCACAGGTCTCGGAGTACCGCGACCTGTGGCACCCTCACCATCAGAACGGGCAGACTACTATCACGGATGAACAGATAAGTTGAATCGCATGTAATCTCGTTCACTCTCTTCGCCGATGAAAATGGGTAAGTGATTCTTCTTGCCGGAAGAACCATATCGGGAGAGAGACTTATGGTAGCCCTGCTTAAAATGCCGTCGCCCTTTAAGATCGACCCAGCCGAACGGCGGATGTTTACCCGAAAGGACATCCAAGCCCGCGTGCAAGGCAAGCGGTTGGATCACACCCTTCCCGCATTACAGGAGCCGCATGTGAGCCTTTCGCTGCGCGATCTGTCGCTCGGTGGATTGAGCGCGATCAGCACGCAACCGATGGAAGCCGGCGAGCGCGTGGCGGTGTTCTTCCCCCCGCAAGGCGCGAATCGCGGGTGGGATGCCTACGGGCGGATCATTCGCTGCGATCCGAGCCATTTCGGGTTTCGCGTCGCGGTGGAATTCGATCCCATTCCCCTGGCAGCATAGCATTTTCCCGCATTCTGTTAGCGGTGGTGCCGGAGGCACACGTTTTTTTCCTTCGACGGAAATAACGTGTGCCTCCGGCACCACCGCTGAACAAATGCAGGAAATCACAAACCCTTCCCTAAAAATCGAACACCCCTCTTCAATTTCCCCTCGCCGCCCTACAATACGCGGCTCATGAGTTCAGCCACGCCCAGCACCGACAGCCCCACTCCCAGCGCGAAAACTCCAACGCCGAAAAAACGCCACGACCCCGAAGATTATCGGATGTCGATCGGCGACCATCTGGAGGAACTCCGCAACCGCATGTTTCTCGGGGCCGCCGGTTTCATCGTCGCCTGCATCTTCTGCTTTATCTTCGGCGAACAACTGATCCGGTGGTTCATTCACCCGTTCATCGTGGCCTGCGTACGCAACAAAATAAATCCTCAGATGTACACGCGCGAAGTCGCCGAGTCGTTCATGACGTACATCAAGATCATCATGATCATCGCCGCGACGATCGCGGGGCCATGGCTGCTCTATCAGATGTGGCAGTTCATCGCCGCCGGCCTCTACCCGACCGAGCGCAAATACATCACCAAATATCTGCCCCTGAGCATCGGGCTGCTCGTCACCGGGATGGCGTTTCTTTATTATTACGTGCTACCGTTGATGCTCGAGTTTTTCCTGGGTTTCACGCTCGGCCATACCTTCACCTTCCCCGCGATCTATCCCCCCACCACCCAGACCGCCACGCAGCCGGCGATGGTGATTCCCGTGGTGAATTACGATCCGAAAGAGCCCGAGCCCGGCTCGATGTGGATCGAAGCGCAGACCGGCTTGATGAAGGTGTGCCCGGCCAGGGGAACGATTCGGGTGGTGCCGTTCGGGTCCGATGCGCTGATCTCCCCGCAGATCACTCTCGCCGATTACATTGACATGGTGGTCGGGCTGCTGCTGAGTTTCGGGCTCTCATTTCAGATGCCGCTGATCGTGCTTGCGTTAAACAAGGTTGGCATCATGGATATCCCCACGCTCAAAAAATGGCGGCGGGTGGTCTACTTCGTCATGTCCATCGTCGCCGCCTGCATCGTGCCGGATGTCGCGACGGGAATGATCGCCCTGCTGATCCCCTTGATCCTCTTGTACGAATTGGGCATCCTATTGGCGCAGTGGGGCGAGACTAAAGCCAAGGAAACCGGTGTGACCTGACCGCACCCGGTAAACATTTTGATCCGGCTAAAACCGGAAAAGGAACTGAGGACGCAATGAAATACGGCATCAACCTGCTTCTCTGGGGCGCAAACATCGGAGAGGCGCACTACCCGCTTCTGGAAAACATCAAAAAGTGGGGCTACGACGGCGTCGAAATCCCAACGTTCGGAGCGGATGAACAACGCTACAAAGCCCTCGGTAAAAAACTCAAGGACATCGGCCTGCAATGCACCACCTGCGTGATCGTTCAAAAGGAGACCAACCCCGTCGATGAATCGGCGGCGGTTCGATCGAAGGCCGTCGACTTTCTCAAGCAGATGGTCGACCACAACCATCACGTCGGTTCCACGATGATGATGGGCCCGTACAGCACGCCGGTGGGTCTGCTGATCGGTCGCGGGCGCACGGAAGACGAGTGGAAGCGGGCGGTGGAGGTGTTTCAGAAAGTCGCCCCGTATGCCGCGCAGGCGGGGATCCCGATGGCGCTGGAATATCTGAATCGGTTCGAGCACTACTTCATCAACGACACTGTCTCAGCCGCCCGATTCGTCGATGAAGTGAATCACCCGAACTTTAAGCTGCACTACGATACGTTCCACTCGAACATCGAGGAAAAAGGAATCGCCGAGTCAATTCGGGCGGGCGGCAAGCGGATCGCGCACGTTCATATTTCGGAGAATGACCGCTCGACGCCGGGCGAAGGTCATGTCCATTGGGATGAGAGTTTCCAGACTCTCGCGGAGATTGGCTATGACGGTTGGTTGATGGTCGAGGCCTTCGGTGCCTCGCTGCCCGAGATCGCCGGTGCCACCTGCATCTGGCGAAGCATGTTCCCCAATGAGGAATACCTGGCGACGCATGGCCTGGCATTCATGAAGAAGAACGTGGCGAAGTACTGGAAGAGGTGAGTGAGATTCGAAGATAAAAGCCGGAATTGGAACGGTTGAAAAACGGGTGGCACGGGCGTCTCGCCCGTGCTTTTTGGCCGAAGAAATGCACGGGCGAG
>JANXVV010000619.1 GCA_025351525.1 Humisphaera sp.
CCAAAAGTGCCGATGCTGTAACCGTTCTGAGCCGCACCGTTGGGAACCACGAATTTTTTGCGATTCACCCAGATCGGATTCAGAGCGGTTGCGTCACGGGTACCGGCATTGGTGGGCAGAGCGGCGATCTGGTCATTGACCATATCCAAGATACCTTCAACCGAACCCTGCTCATGCCACTGCACGGTGACCGCGGTCACCTCGTCCAGACCCGTGCCGGTCACACTGACCCCGTTGTTCTTAGGGGCAAGTTGTAGAAGGGTGTTCGTTCCCGAACCCCAGTAGGCCGGCCCACCGAAGTTGCCATTCGAAAGGCTGACGGTCGTGCCGGGTTCGACGAGCGTAAAGGCGTCGTTGGTGGTAAAATTGCGCATCGCAGTCGAACCACTGATGGAAATGGTGACCGGCGTCTGTGCCTGAACGGATTGAACTGCGGCCACAGCGGAAGCCACGGCGGCTAAACCGGCGATGCGCCGAGCGGTACGTAGAGTTGTCTTCTTCACTGTCTCCTCACATTCCCCGGGTGAAACCCGGTGTTCTCCTGAGACGGCGCGGACTGTGCCGGGAACATCCCGGCGGGCCTTTGCCGCCAGACTGCAGATCTGAATTTAAATAGGGTTGCCCTCTTATGGCTTCACATCAACATCGAGACTGTAAAGCCGATCGCCCCACTGAAAGTTCTTCGTGTCCACAGTCTCCTCAAGCAGTTTGGTTTCAACATGACCGTCGCAATACAGGAAGTTGGTCTTCCGCGTACTGACGGCCCCGGTCCCATGATTGCGCCCCACGGCATTGATACTGTCTCCGGGGCTGCCGGGATTGGAACCCATGCCCGCCACGGGCGGCACCCGATAAGCCAATTTTGATGCTTTCATTTGAGACAGGTCGTGCCAATCGGATGGGCCCAACGTAGGCTGGGTGAAACCAGACTCCGGACGATGACTTTTGCAGACCGTTGCGCCCGTGTCCATGTCCCCGGCGGCAGAAACGGAATTCCAGTTCTCGCTCCATTCGGTCGCGAGGATGGTGTTCGCCGAGTACCGCACGCTGCCGGCGCTCACGAAGTGGTAGACCAAGCCCTCGGCGGCATTGTACTTATTGCGGCCGCAGACGGCTTCATTCACGGTGTACGCCATTCGCGGAGCCTGTTTATCGAGCGTCCCCGGAAGGTCGTTGGTTTGACCCGATTCGAGATTGTTGGTTTCCGTGTTGGTCGGTGGGAGCCCTCCCTTTTCGAGCGAGGGACAGAGGAACGACTTCATCCCCACCACATTCACATCCTTGTTCCCGGTGTCGGTGCCACCCGAGCCATCCCCATAGAGGTAGTAGGACCAGTGAATATATCCCTTGTTAGGCTTGGCACCCGGCGCGCCGTAGACCTGCCCCTCGTAGCCATACGCGGCTGGGTACTTTCCCCTGTAGTCGGCGATATAGTTCGAGAAGCCCTGCCCGATGGCCCGCAGGTTGACCGCGCATTTCACCGTGTTCGCCGACTCCCGAGCCTTGCTCAACGCCGGCAGCAGTATGCTGATCAGCAGAGCGATGATTCCGATCACAACCAGCAACTCCACCAGTGTGAACGCACGGCCATCAGGTCTATGTCTGTTTCGCATCCGAGATACCTCTCTTCCAATTGCCAACGCAACGGTCAGAATCACGCGACCCTACTTTTGCGTTCAGTCCCATCCGCCATGAAACTTCCCGTGTCGTCGTGGGCTTCGGGTGAAGCGGACGACTTCATCGGTAAGTCTGCGGGGCTTCCATCTCCCTGCGGCGTTGGCGGGAAATCTAACGGGGCTTTATTAAGGGGGTATCTATGGGGTAGAAATACTGGGTAAAGATCGGGTTCAGGATATGGGAGGCGTGTTGCGCAGGTGATGGAGCTTTGAAACGTCGGATCACGGGATTCGAGTTCGCGAATCGAATCCACTTTCTTCGCTCGCAATGTCGAAGGTCGATTGATTATTCCCGCCCCGTCAACTTACTTGAGGCGACGGCTTGGAAGGTTGCAATCGACCGTGTCGGACCGTGTGCCCTTCATCCGCGATTAAAACCGGCTGGCGATTTGTCACCGCCCCTGCCGCATGGACGCCGCCACCTGATCGTACACCGTTGCCAGAAACCCTAGAAAAGGGAAACGGCTTTTGGGAAAGGGTGATGGCCCAAGCCGTTCCAAGGCCGAGGGAAGTTCGCGCGGCTCGGGGCGCGGTTGCAGCGATGGGGACCGCCAAAACGCGGAAGCGTCCACCGGAAGTTCTTCCGGCGTTGGGTCCATCGCAGGGGTTTCGGCGTTGTTTTCGTCCGTCGTCATTGGCGATTCCTCATCTCGTACAAATTCGCGTTTGAGCTTGCGCCATCCAGGTTAGCCGCGACGTGCAGCGGAGCGAGTCCCCGTTTAACAAAAACGCGCTCCGTTGCGCATCGCGCCTAACCGGGGTTCACAAAATTTTTTAGAACTCCCCCACCGCTTCTTTCGACAGCGCCAGATACTCCCGCAACTGATCGGTCGACATGCTCGTCAACCATTCATCGCCGCTGCCGATGATCTTGTCGGCCAACGCCAACTTTTCGGTCAGCAGTCGATCGATCCGCTCTTCCATCGTTCCGATGCACACAAATTTATGCACCTGCACGCGGCGGGTCTGACCGACGCGGTGGGCCCGGTCGGTGGCCTGCGACTCCACCGCCGGGTTCCACCAGCGGTC
>JANXVV010000016.1 GCA_025351525.1 Humisphaera sp.
ATGACGATCCGCGGCGCGAAAAAGCACGGCAGCACGATGGTCACGAGCGCGTTGCGCGGCATTTTCAAGGAGAATCCTTCCAGCCGTGCCGAGATGCTGGAACTGATCTATGGGACGGCCGGGCGGACCCGGGGATAACAAGTTGCTCCGAAGTTGATATATAGTGACGACCGCCAATGCTTTTAGACCTTTGTCTAAGAGCTTCGTTCAAACGATCCCCACGGAGAAAGTATGCTGCCCATGAAAAAGACTCTGACCGCCCTGACCCTCGCCGCCTCCACCGCTTTATTTTCGACGAGCCTACCCCGTCATGCTTCCGCCGCGGAACCGAAAACGGCGGAACTGAAGGTGCAGAAATCAGAGTTGAATAGTGAGATGGAAGACATGGACGAGGCGATGAAAAAGCTTCGCCGATCGATCCGCAAGGCCGAGCAAAATGAGGCGTCGTTGAAAATTCTGGCGGAAATTCAAGCGAAAGCCTTGAGTTCCAAAGGGATGATTCCGACCAAGACCGCAAAAATGCCGGAAGCGGATCGCGCCAAATTCGTGACCGCCTATCGCAAAGAGATGGCGGCGGTCATCATCGATCTCTGCCAGATGGAGCAGGCCCTGCTCGACGGCGACAACGCCAAGGCCCAGGAAATCTACAAGGCGATCGGCGAGCGGGAAGACAAGGATCACGATCAGTTCATGCAGAAGGATGAGAAGAAGAAGTGAGGTTTTACATTGTTTATCCGCCTCAATTTCCGCATTATTTAGCCGTCTCGCTCGCGAGGCGCGTGTTCTTGGTTGACGCGCGTTAAGACTCGTCTCGCAAGCGAGACCGCCGAACGATGAGTGGAACTATTCCACCGCCGGGACCGTCAGTGGCATCGAAGTGGGTTTCGTCGTTGGGATGTTCTTCACGTAATCATCGCTTCCCTGATCGCCCTGGAAAATGATGAAGCTGCGCAGCGAATCGACCCCGGCCTTCAACTGCGTGTCGATCGGTTGCGTCGTGGAAGACTTCGTCGTGGTCGATGGCCGTGTCGTCACCTTCGGCAGGGGATGGCGGAACAACTCCTGTTCGTATCGTGCCTGCGCCACCGCCCTTTCCGTCGCATCGTCCATCGGCACGTTGATCATCGGCTCCACGCCCCAGTCGGTGGCATCCTTCTTCCGATGCACCAATCGCCCGCTCGGCAGATAGTAGTAAGCCACCGTCATCTTTAGTTCACCGTTGCCGCCTTCGAGGGGAATCAGTTCCTGGACCGATCCCTTGCCATACGTCCGGGTGCCGACCACCACCGCGCGATGGTTGTCCATCAGACTTCCCGAAACCACTTCCGACGCGCTCGCGCTGTGTTCGTTCACCAGCACCACCATCGGAAACTTTGGCAGCGTTCCCACAGCCTTGGCCCGCTCGATTCGTTCCGGGCGATTGCGGCCTTTCGTGCTGACGATGATCCCCTTGTCGATAAACAGATCGATGATCTTCACCGCTTCATCCAACCGCCCACCGGGGTTCCAGCGCAGATCGAAGACCAGCCCTTTCATCCCATCTTTCAGCAGATCGGTGACCACCGCCTTCAGCTTTTCAAAACTGTCCGGCGTGAATTGCGTCAGCCGAACGTACGCGATTTTCGGTTCGTCCGAAACGTAATAATCCCACGTGTTATTCGGCTTGCGGGAATATCCCTTGATCGTCGGGACAATCACCTCCTCGCGCGTCATCGTCAAATCAACCGGATCTTTCGCACCCTCGTGCTGTAGCGTGAGCGTCACCGACGTGCCGATCGCGCCTTTGATCTTTTTCAGAATATCGGGCGTCAATTTAAGCCCTTCGAGCGATTCGCCATTCACCTTCAGCACGATGTCGCCCGCCTGCACACCCGCCTTAAACGCGGGGCTTCCGTCGATCGGGGTGATGACTTCAACCTTACCGTCATCCCGCTGATTGAGTTGAATGCCGACGCCCTTGAAATTCCCTTCGAGCAACTGATCGAATTCCTCCTGTTTCGCCGGTGGAACATAGACGGTGAACGGGTCGAGTTGCCCGAGCATCCCGTTGATGGCCGCATCTTCCAGCTTGGATTCATCGACGCTCTCGACATAGTTTGTCGACACCTGCCGATGGATGTCGACCAGCGTTCGGACAAACGCGTAGTCGTTGTCGCGCTGAGCCATCCCATGGGGGATCTGAAACGCCAGGATGGCGATCAAAAGGACGCTGATCGTCCAGGCAAGCTTCTCGCGATTCATGCAGGCTCCGGGTGAAGAACAATTCCGCAGGCGATCTTAGCGATGAAGCGACGGGAGGGAAAGCGGGTGGCACGGGCGTCTCGCCCGTGCTTTTTTGCCGAAGAAATGCATGGGCGAGACGCCCATGCCACCTCATCCAAAATCCGCAAATACAAAAGTATTCAGTTTCAAGATGTCCCTTCCTGCTAAATCGTACTATGATCGGTTGTGTGAGCGAAAAATGACGCTCGAATGAAAATGGGAGTAGACATGATTATCAGAATTTTTCGCCGCCCGTTGTTTTTGTCGCTTGCCGTGTTGGTCGCGTGTCTGA
>JANXVV010000028.1 GCA_025351525.1 Humisphaera sp.
TTGGCGATCAAGCGCTGCCGGGCGGCATTGGTTAATTCACTCGCCTTTCGCGTCGATACCGAAGACGATGCGTACCCTGAATAACGACCGTTTTCTATCGGCGAAACCGATTTCGTTTTCCATCGAACCCTTGGAAGCGAGGCAGTTTCTGTCTGCCGTGCCATGGAGCGCGCAGGATCGGTTGATCGGGCTGGATCAGGCTACTCAAAACTATCCGAGTCTTACCGGTGCCGGTGAAACGGTGGCGATTATCGATCGGGGGGTGGATTACAACCACGCCAATTTAGGCGGGGGGTTTGGGCCGGGATTTAAGATCATCGCCGGTTATAATTTTCAGGATAACAACGGGGACGTTTTTCCTTACGACAACGATGCCCACGGCACCGGCACCGCCGGGCAGATCGCGGCCAATCCGCATGTCGTTGACGGGCAGCTTTATCAGGGAGTCGCGCCGGGGGTGAATATCGTTGCGCTCAAGACCAATGGTGTCGCCGACCTCAAAGGCGCACTGGATTGGATCATCGGTCATCGCGAGCAGTACAACATCGTTGCGATCAATTATCTCGACAAAACAAATGCGGATCAGAATGCGCTGGTTCCGGAGTTGCAGTCGCTGACGGATGCGGGGGTTTTCATCGGTGGGCCGGTGGGAAATTACGGGCCGTCGCCGGCGTATCAGTCTGCGAATCACCTGATCCATCTGGTGGGTTCCGTCGATTTGAACGGCCAGATCAGCAATTTCACGCCGCGTGGGTCGGCGGTGGATCTGGTCGCCCCGGGCGGTGGGGTGAACATCACCTGGTATGATTCCGGCGCACCTCAGGATGCGACAAGCAACGGCACCAGTTGGGCCGCGCCGCAAGTGGTGGGAACCGCGGCGCTGATCAAACAGATCGATCCGAAATTCAACCCCGCGCAAATTCTTTCGATTCTCCAGGACAGTGCTCAGCCGGTGTGGGATCCCGTTTCGAGCATGACCTATGGCGAGCTCAATGTGAATGCGGCGTTGGGTCTGGCCTACCAACGGGCCGGCAGCGCGGGGCGAGCAGTCTCAGCGCCCATCCCCGCGACGTCGATCGCGCCGGTCGTCACCGCCGCGACCCGGACTCCCGTTGTATCCAAGCCGACGACTCCCAATCCCGGCACCCCTTTCACGGGCACTCCGTTTTCCACCGGCCATATCATCCAGGCGAAGTATTTTGACGCGGGCGGCGAGGGCGTCTCCTACCATACCCCGTCGATCCGGAATGCCGTGGGGGACACCTATCGGCCGGGTACGGTCGATTTCACCGCGACGCGCACGGGGGGCCGAGCGTCAAGTCTCGGTTGGACGCAACCCACTGAATGGCTCAACTACACGTTGCAGGTCAGCCGAGCCGGAACCTACGACCTGACCACCCGCGTAGCCTCACTCGGCCAAGGCGGTGTGTTTCACTTCGAGGTGGATGGCATCGACGCAACCGGCGCGATGAACATCCCCGACACGCACGGTTGGAATCGATTCGTCAACGTCACCCATCGGGGTGTATCGCTCAGTGCCGGCAGCCATGTGGTGCGGCTGGTGATCGATCAAGCCGGTGCCAACGGATTCGCGGGTGACTTCAACTCATTCAAATTCACCGCGGTGAAGTCGCATGCCAGCCGACATCGTACGGTTGCCGCAGTGGCCCACGCGGCGATCGTTCGCGTGAAAAAACAGATTGTGCTGTGGGGAGCCTTCACCAGAAAGCCTTCATGATGATCAAGTTCCCGACGCTGGCATTAGTGGGTTTGTACCTGTCCGGTTGCACCGCCTTGAGCGATCAGGCAGCCGCGCCGCGCGACAATGCAAAGCTCGCCTACGATGTTTCCGAGCAGATTTTCGCGGACGGATTGGCGCGCGGCGCCACGATCGGGGTTCAAGCGGAAGCCGGCGTCATCGTTCTTCGCGGCCTGGCCCACGATGAAACGCACGCCACGCAGATCGCGGAAAGTTCGGTCACGGTTCCAGGGGTCAGTCGGGTTGAAAATCGTCTGCGCGTCGAATCCTCCGATGCGGAGGGATGGAAACCGCGCCGCAATCTGATCGAGGATGTTCGCGTGGCTCTGGAATTACAACTTGCCGGCCGAGGCGGGCGGTTGCTTGTCGAAGCGGAGGATGGTGTGGTGTATCTGTCCGGCATCGTCCCGAATCCGCGCATCAAGGCTGTCGCGTATGGCATTGCGCTGCGGGTAGATGGCGTGTTGCTGGTTCGAGACAATCTGATCACCGAATTGCCGTGAGCGATTTAATTAGCCGTCTCGCTTGCGAGGCGCGTCCTGTAGCGCTATTGGCAATCGAGCGTCGTCCGACGCGGCTCGCAAGCGAGTCCGGCTAAATAATCACGGCTTTTCGTTCACCACCTCATAGCTGTAGGCATTCATTACCCGCAGCACTTTCACATTCACCGTCGAGCCGATCGAAGGATAGTTGACATCGATCGTCGCCTTCGGGCCGGCCTTGGCGGGTTTGTCGCAGAACAGGTATCCACCAAGTCGCATTCCCGACCCGCGCTCTTTCACGAACAACACCCATAGGGCCCGTTCCGGCGTGCGGGTGACATAGGCTTTGCCGTCGAGTGAGCCGATGGCCCATCGTGACGGGAGCAGCACGACGCCGTCGATTCCTGCGGTCAATTCGCCCGATCGGATCGCCGCGAAAGATTCCTCGCGGGCCTGCGCCGGGCGAAGGACGTAGCGATAGATGGACCAGGACATGAGGGTGCTGCACGACAAGCCGATCAACAGCACCATAGATATCCGCATCGTTCGATTCACCGGAGACTCCTTGGTGGTTTTATACAGACTGGCTGTAAATGACTTCGGTCATTGTAGACGAAGCGCAGGTTGCCGCCGCGCGCTTCAGGGATTAAAACAAGCCCATGCTCGATCAACCGGAAGTCGTCGTCGAACGCTTGAAGGATTTTCAGAAGACGGTGCGCGATCTGTTGATCGGCTCGCGGCATCAGAAGGATCTGCACGCCATCGACCGGGTGAGCAGCGCGGACACGATCTATGCGAT
>JANXVV010000049.1 GCA_025351525.1 Humisphaera sp.
TTTTTTTAATACGAAGAACGCGTGCCTTCGGCACAGCCGCTAAAAAATTCCCGGGCAGACAGGATGACGATCAGACACTTCTTGCAATAACCTTTCACTTCCCCGTCAATTCCCGAAACCGCGCATACGCCCCATCCCACGGCTTCCGATCGCGAGGCTCAAATCGCTTGACCGGAAAGCTCGCCCGAATGATCGACCGCGCCTCCGCGAGATCCTTGACGACCCCGACCGCCATCGCCTGCACCACAATATTCCCCATCGCGGTCCCTTCGACCGGGCCGGCGATCACGAGGCGGCCCGTGGCATCGGCGGTCATCTGATTGAGCAGTTCATTCTGACATCCCCCGCCCACGATGTGAATCACGCGAATCTTTCGGCCCAGAATATCCTCCAACCCTTCCAGCGTTCGACGATAGGTGAGGGCCAGACTGTCGAGACATGTGCGGATAAAGTCGCCGCGAGTAGCGGGGGTGGGCTGGTGGGTCGCCCGGCAGAAATTCTCGATTTTGATCGGCAGTTCTCCCGGCGAAAGGAACGGGGCATGGTCGGGATCGATCAGCGAGGTGAACCCCTTGGCCCGACCGGCCATCTGGGTCAACTCGGCGTAGGTGTGTTCATATCCCTCTTTGCGGAAATGACGGCGACATTCCTGGATCAGCCACATCCCCATGATGTTTTTCAGGAACCGGATGCTGCCGCCCACACCGCCTTCATTCGTGTAATTATATTGAAGCGATTTGTCGTTGATGATCGGCTCGGGAATTTCAACGCCCATCAGCGACCAGGTGCCGGATGAAATGTAGCACCAGTCATTTCCCTCCGCAGGCACGGCGGCCACGGCGCTGGCGGTATCGTGCAGGCAGGGCGCGATCACCGGCACCGGCCCGCAGCCGCATTCCTCCGCCACGCGATCGAGCAACGGCCCGAGCACGGTGCCGGATGCAACCACCTCGGGCAGCATCTTCGTCGGAATCGCCAACTTCGTCAGCATCTCCGTCGCCCAGGCGTTCTTCCGCATATCGTACATCTGACTGGTCGAGGCGATCGAGAATTCGCTTTTTCGCTGGCCGGTGAACAGATAATTAAACAGGTCGGGGACGAACAACATCGTCTCGGCGTGCTGCAACGGCCAATCCTGCGCCTGCACCATCGCCAGCATCTGGTACAGCGAATTGATCGACATGAACTGAACGCCGGTGGCCTGGAAAATGTCGGCGCGGGGGACGCGCGCGAACGTTTTTTCCATCACGCCATTCGTCCGCAGGTCGCGATAGTGATACGGATTGCCGAGGATTTCACCGTTCTTGCCGATGAAACCGAAATCGACGCCCCAGGTGTCCACCCCGATGCCCGCCAACTGGATTTTCTCGGCGGCGACTTTGCGCAGGCCGGTCTTCAGTTCTTCCCACTGCTGCAATAAATTCCAATGCAAATGCCCGAGCATCCGACCGGTCGGGTTCGCGAAGCGATGCTTCTCGTTCAGTTCCAACTTGCCGTTCAGCAACGTGCCGACCACCGCGCGGCCGCTCTCGGCGCCGAGGTCAAACGCCAGAAAATTTGTTCCTGCCATGCAATCCGCTCCATGTGAAATAATGCTTCTTCGCAGTAGTTTACCGATGCGTGAATCGACCGCCAGTTGTGGGAAGCAGTCGCCCGGCATAGCATCGGATCGTGCGGCGAACGCGAATCAAAATCTGCGGGATCACCTCGGTTGAGGATGCCCTGGCCGCCGCGCGGGCCGGGGCTGATGCGATCGGGATGGTGTTTTATAAACCGGCCCGGCGGTGTGTGACGATCGAACGCGCGCGCGACATCATGGCGGCGCTACCGCCTTTCATCACACCGGTCGGGCTTTTCGTGGACGCGGATGTGAACGAGATGCGCGAGACGATTGAATCGCTCGGCTTGCGCCACGTTCAACTGCACGGCCATGAAACGCCGGAGACCGTCGCCGCACTGCACGATCGCATCGTGCTGAAAGCCGTGCGAGTCGTGCCGGAAACTCTAGCGGTCGAGTTGCAGGCATGGCGGGCGGCGATTTTGACTTATTCACTGAACAACCTGCGCGGTTTGGTCCTTGAAACCGCCGGCCCAGGCATCGGCGGCACGGGGATCGAGAACGACTGGGCCGCGATCGCCCGATTGCAGCGCGAGGGAGCTTTCGAAGGCGTGCCAGCACTCATCGCGGCGGGCGGCCTTCGACCGGACAACGTCGCCCAGGTGATTCGCCAACTGCAACCCTGGGCGGTCGATGTCAGCAGCGGGGTGGAAGAAGCACCGGGCCGGAAATCGCCTGAGAAGATCGACGCGTTCGTCGCGGCGGTTCGCGGGGCGGTTTAGCCTGGATTATTCCTCAGGAAAAACCAAGAAGAACATCACGCAGCAAACCTAGCGGCGGATTTTAAAGAGATAATCAAAACGCACGTTGCGCGCATTACCGATTCTAGCTCTTTGTATTCCTTCGTGGGATCATGCCTGAAACGAAAATCCCCCGGAAAACCAGCGGGAGGCGCTGTTTTTCGGGGGATTTTCGTGAATGGCCCCTGCCGGAGTTGAACCGGCACTTCCTTACGGAAAATGGATTTTGAATCCATCGCGTCTGCCAATTCCGCCAAGGGGCCAAACGTCGACTTATCACTGGAAAACAGGGCATTTTGTGCTTGTTTTCCAGTGTTCTGCGCAGATTGTATCCGATCCGCCTTCACTCCGCCAGACTCCACCGAAAGTTGTGCAAACTCGCCCCCAGGTGACAAGCCAGGTGACACAAATTCCGACGGGGGTTTCGTGGCTTCGCGGGGCACGGCGGTCGCATCATGCGTTCCCGTGGCTTTGGCGGTTTGCGGGAGGGTCGGTGACAGGTCCGGCAGCGTGTTCAAGGCGTCTGCAAGTTGTCCCCGATATGAATGCGAATACCGATCCATCGTAAGGGTAATCGTGGAATGCCGCGCCAGGGTCTGCGCGGACTTCGGATGAACGCCACCGGCCACCAGATTGCTGATGAACGTGTGACGCAACGCATCGAAATCCGCCTTGCGGCCCGCGTCATCCGTGTACGCCAGGAAGCTCGATTTTTCCCGCTCCGCTCGATCCTCGCCGGTGGTCGCATCGGCAATCCATGCCGCGCGTGCGGTGGCCAGGTCCGCCTTCAACATGCGGATAACGTCGCACTTTCCCGGCAGATTGAACGCGATCGCGCCGGGCATCTTCCCGGCCAGGTGCGTCCTCAACGCCGCCACGGTATCCGCTTTCAACGGGAGGGAATCTTCCCGCCGGTTCTTGGCGTAAGCGGCGGCAATCGTCACGGTCGGGGCGTCCCCGTCAAACTGGAAACTTCCCCGGGTAAGACTGCGAATCTCACCGGCCCGCAATCCACTTTCCACCGCAAGCCGGTAGAGCATCGCCCGATCCGTACCGCCCATGCCGTGGATTTCCCCCGCTCGCTCGGTGCAATCCAGCAACTGCCGTAGCTCATCGGTGGACAGGGCGCGGCGGTCATGCCGACGGTCCGCCCGCGTGTTCACTTGTTGCAAGTGCATTACCGGATTCTCTTGGGCGCGCCCGTCACGTACCATCCACCGGCAGAATCCTTTGATGGCTTGCGTGTAGTAGTTGAAGCTCGCCGCGCTTAGATCGTGTTCGCCCGTGCGCAGGTCCGCCAGGTACTGGCGAACCTTCCCGGCGGATAGATCGGTCCAATGAATGAACCGGCAATCGTCAATGATCCGCTTTGCCCGGTTGTGTGAAGTGTCGGCATGATGAACCGTGTTCCCCTTGGCCAGTATCGCCGCCTTCCAATCGGCAAGATGGTCGGAAAGCGGTTTGCATCCGGCAACCTTTGAACCGGACAGAATTCCCCACGCCGCCAGCTTGGTCCGCACGGCGTTCGGCATCATTTCCACCCACCGCGACAGTTCCGGCGGCATCGACTCGCCGCCGGCCCGCAGGTCGTTCAACCGATCCACCTTCCGCGCCGCTTCATCGCTGGCCTTGCGGTCGTCGAACAGCGGAAGGCGGCGCAGAACCCCCGAATAATCTTGAAACACGGCGTAAAACTTCCGCGACAGCCGCGTTGACTTGCGGCCTTGCGAATCGGTTTCGTAAATCGGCATCTTTCGGCATTTCATGGTTCACCTGTCCTTCAATTCGTCGCCACTCGGTCCAGTACCCGCTTCACCCCCATTGCCGTCCACAGATTCCCCCGCGTGGTCCGGTGTCCGCTCGCATTCATCGCCCCGGCGATCTTCGCCAGGCTTTCACCGTTCTCGCGACGGCCCGCTTGCGGTAAGTTTCCGCCAGTTTCCGGCGGACGGCATCGGGTTCGGTGTGAATCGTCGCTATCGGTCTAGGCTCGTTCATTGTTTCCGTCCTTTACGCTCTGGCCGCGATTGTCGCGGGGATCATGGCCGATGTCCGGCTTTTGCGTCGTTTGTTCGTCTCCGTTCGTCTCGTGGGGTCCAGCGGTCTTAACGTCGATGCACCGCAACCGGCAAGTCCGCAGCGCCATTTTCAACAGCCGCCGCACCCGGATTTCAATCGGCGGGCCGTCCCCTTCAGATCGGAAAGTGAGTGTCCATCGGTTCATGGATTCCCCTTTCCATTTTTCCCGGCCAGGGTGGCTACGGCACCATAACCCCCGCTGGCGCTATCGTGGCGCGGGGTTCCGTCGCCGTCGCCAGTGTCACCGTCCCGCAAAATCAGCCGGAACATCATCGGCGGATGCCCGCCAGTCCGTCCCGGCGCGGGTCGACACCATTCGCCGATACCCTGTTCCACCAGCGCCGCCAGGGCATTCTCCGCCTTGCCCGGCTCGCGATAGATTCGCGGGCCGTGGCTTAAGTCTCGGATCGTGGTGACGCTTCCCCGGTCGCGGATCCACCCCACCAGCACCGCCAGCGCCCGCTCGCCGTCGGTCGCCGCCAAGTCCGCGTAGATCCGCCGCGCTTCGTTCCCAAACCACCGGGCCACCGCGATCCCGGCCGCGATGGAATCGGCGTCGATATGCCACGGGTCCACCGATTCGCCCGCCGCCTTGCGGACGCAATGGAACACCAGCGCAAGCCGGGCGGCGCACGCTTCCAGCTTTGACCACACCGCCATCAGGGCGTCATCCAGTCCCGCCTGCTCGTGCGCATGTTCATTTACGAACGCGACGAACAATTCCCGGGCCTGCTCATCCAGCGGAATTACCGTCGGCCGCCGTTCCCCGTCGCCGTCCTGTTCCCCGGCATACTGGTACAGCTCATCGAACACCGCCGCCAGGGCACTATCAGTGGCGTCGGATACTTCGGCGTCTGTCCACCGCTTCTCCCGCGGCGGGGGCATCGTCAGCAGCAGCCGCGCCGCCAGCCCATTGTCGAAAAACTCGGGTGTCAGTGCGCGGCCCAGCGTCTTCGGCTGGATCCCGCCAACGATACAAACTGCGGCATGGGGCACCCACAACGTCGGCTTGTCGGTGGACTTTCGGTCCACCTTCAACATGTCCGCGCCGTGCATCGTCAACCAGTGGGGCACGTCAGCACCGCCGCCGCCCTTGTATTGATTGAACGATGCCAGCCAGGCGGCCAGTTCATCCACCGCCACCAGCACGCCGCGATCCGACACCGACAGCCGATCCGCCAGGGCCTCCACCGTCACGTCCGAACAGTAGACGTGTTCCATCGCGGCCGGCTTCGCTGGTTCGTCGCCGCGCTCATCCTTCGGCTTCGCCTTCCACTCTCGCATCGCGTCCGCGTGCGCCGCCAGTTCACTTTGATGCGCGTTCCGCACGGTCTTTTGCCGGCGGACCACGGACCGCATCACCAGCCGCACTGCGGGGCTTTTCATACTTCCACTGTTGCCGACGATTGCCGCCCACAGCACCGGCGGTTCCGTCCAATCGCGTTTCAGCCGCACCCGCCGCGTGTTGCCTATCGCGCTGGCGACCACCGGCAGCAGCGCCGCGGCCAAATAGCTCTCGTCGCACCCCACGGCCGCCGCCGCTTCCACAACGAACCGCGCCAGCACCTCGGGCAATCGGTCGGTTGGGAACGGGATAAAAGATAGTTCTTCACTCATCGTCCACCCCCTTTTTCAGCAGCAGCATTGCGAAGGCATCCATCCCGCCCTCGAGCGCGGCTAATGCCCGTCGTTCGCACGCGGCGGCAATGCGTTCCCGCTGCGCGATCTTGCGCAGTTTTTCCGCGTAAATCCGTATCATCGTCGGGGAGTAAAATCGGGAATTCATCAGGCCGGAAAGACTGAAATCGCTCCACAGCGGGCCGCGCGTGAACGTTCGCGTGTCCGATTCGTCCCAATAGCCAAAATATCGCAGCGCCAGCCGGGCCACCTTTGCGGTTTTTTCGATGCCGCGTTCCCCGGCCAGGTCGATGGCCAGGGCAATGATCCGAACATCCTCCGCCGCGTAAAGGTCCGTCGTCACCCCACAATCGCGCAGCAGTCGCGATCCGTGGATCGGGTCGCAACCGGCCAACGCCACCAGTTCCAATTCCAGCTTCCCCCGCAACTCCGCAATCTGTGTCGCCAGTTCATAATGCCGGTCCGAACGGATGAACGGCGGGGCGGTGTACGTCGTGCGCCACGCGGCGCATCGGGGCATTGCGGCGGGGCGGGGCGCGGGGGATACTATCGGCGTCTGTTTTTTCCATCGGCCCCCGTTTGCAGCGGGGGCTATTTTTTCAGCAATCATCGTGCGGCCCTCCCCTCGGCTCGAATCACGGTCCACCGCTCGAGCGCGGGGCAACCGGCATCCAGCCACGCCGTTAGCTCGGCACGCCGCCAGCGCACGCACCGGCCCAGGCGGACAGGCAGCGGCAGGCGTCCGGTTTTCTGGAGCGCGTAGAAATGGGAGGGTGACACGCCGATGAATCGCGCCGCCTCGGCAGCGGGGAATGCGATCGGCGATACGGGCGGGGTGGCATCATCGGCCATGACGCACCGCCTTCCTCGCCGGAGGGACTTTTCCGGCGCGGTCCAGCAGCACGCGCTGGACGGTGGCCAGGTCATAGCGCCGCCGTCTGCCGATGAGAAGTGAGGGTATGCGGCCTGCCTCGGCCTCCTCGGCCAGCCAGGACGGTGGCAGCGATAGCCGTCTGGCTAGGGCCGCGACGGTGAGTAGTGGTGTATCTGTCATGCCGGGTAGCATGACAGTCGGCGTGCGCGCCCGGTGCGCGCAGGCTGCGCGCAAGGTGAGATTATCCTGTCATTCCGGTTTTTTTAGCGCGTAAATCCCCGCAGCAAGCTTAACGATCATCGTTCCCAATGCCCGATGGTTTCGGAATGTCATTGCCAGCCGGTAGTTGTTGCCAGCCGATCCGATTTCCTCCCCGATTGTCTTTTCGGAAATTCCATGCCCACCGGCTTCCCATTCTTTCCACAAGCGTCCCACGGCCTTCGCTTGTTGGCCGCCATTGAAAATGTGGTCAGTGCCGAACCAATGAACGGTAGTGAAGTCACTTGAATGGCTCGATAGCTCGGTCGCCTGTCGTTCCGCTTCCGCGCGTAGTTCCTCCGCAGGGCTTGTGCCAGGCAATGCGATAGCTTGTGCCGATTCCGCCAAGGAAGTGGCTTCAATTGAGACGCGATGAAGTGTTAAGCGTGCGTCGTCCAGCAGAGGCTTTTCATCTGATAGTATCCGGTCAAAGTCCGCTTGCGTCATTTCCTTCGGCGCGCGCGGCCAATAGGGGAACACTGGCATTTGAAGGTCCAGGCGGGCCAAACTCTCGGTGTCCGTGGTCAGGTTCCTTTGCTTCGCCTCATGCTGGATAGCCGGCAGCGCCCCGGCCAGAGCCTTCACTTCGCCAAGCGTTGCATTGAGAAGAAACAGCAGCCGGGATTCCGCCGCCGCCGCTTCCGATTCCGGCTCGGGCGTGCGGTCGTTCGCGTCAAGAAAATCAAAACTCTTGATCGGCGCGTAGGTTTCGGGCTCTTTGATCCGGCCGATCCCGTTCAACACCTGCCCGTTAATGATGATGGGGCCGGTCGTCGTGTGGTACGTCCACTTTGCCGGAATCGTCACGTCGCCTTCGGCGGGGTCGCGCTCGTATTGGATCTTCCACCCGGTGCCCAGCGCCCTCATCGCCACCAACTCGCGGAAGATCGCAGCGCGCAGCGCGGCGTACTGTCCGATGGCCTCATCAGCAATGCGAATTAGCGTCACCAACTCCGCGATGGCGGGAACAACATCATCGGGCATGAATCACCTGTCTTTGTGTCGGGCCGATCCGGGGCGGGGTGACAGGTGAAGGAACACCGCCGCCGCCGAACCGCTTGGCCTGCACCGTTGCAACAGTGGGGGCCGTCCCGAAAGTTCATCTTATCACGGTTTTCATCGGGGTGTTGACGAAGCGGACCGGTGCCAAAAAAGACAAAAAAGGCGCGTACAAGCCTTTGAAAACGTCGTTTTTTTGTACGATTTTGTAAAGTTTTCCTATCGCAAAATGGAGGGTTTTCAACGGACAAATCAACGAGGAATTTCAATACGATTTCAATATGGCAATTCCGCACGTTTTCAACATGCGCCCTCCGCCCCGGCGGCGACACTCCACCTCCGCAACCGCGTTTTTCGTAGCGCCACGGGGGGTTATGGTGCCATGTAGCCAGTAGCCGGGGATATCGCTTTCAACGCCCAATCAACTTCCCGCCGGTCCCCTTGGCGTCCCTTTCGGCGTCAACCTTGCCACGCCCAGAATCA
>JANXVV010000078.1 GCA_025351525.1 Humisphaera sp.
GTTTTGAATGAAAAAACATGGGCTGGCAGCCCATGCTACATGAATGATTCCGTCCGCTAAATCGAACCCTACCGATGCTCAATAATCCGGCGGATAACAACAGGCACCCAAGGCTGATCGCGTACCAGATTTTTAACGCCATCGGATATGGCCACCCCGCCAACGGAGCGAAAATCCACGCGAAAAAGGGTGGATTGAAAATGGGCCCGATCCCCTGACTGAGATCCAAGCCATGATCGCGGGCGATTTTTTCGTCGAAGTCTCCGACGCTTTTCAAATCGTAAAATTCCGCCGGCCGGCCTTCGCGGGCGAAAGTCCCGGCGATGTACAGCGCGCGGAAATCGTAACCGAGCATGTTCCACCGCACCGCCCGGGCTGGGGCCAGGAATATATTGCCGACGGCCAATGTCACCAGGAACAAAGCCAGGGCCAGACCGGTCAACCACAGGCGGCGATAGAGGTTTGCGCGGGGCATTCATCGCCTATATCGGACGGCGGTCGCGCGGTCCGGTGAAGATTCTAATTATTTGGCCGTTTCGCCTGCGATGCGCGTCTGAGACCGCATCCCGCCAGACGCGCTTCGCAAGCGAAACGGCTGAATAATGAAGCCGGATGCGACTCTCCCGCACTGTTCATAAAATCATCATCGGCTAAGATGCGCGAGTGACTCATTCCACGCTCATGCAGACCGAGATTGCCCGACGCCGCACCTTTGCGATTATTTCCCACCCGGACGCCGGCAAGACCACGCTGACGGAGAAATTCCTGCTGTATGGCGGAGCCGTGCAGTTGGCCGGTTCGGTCACCGCCCGCAAGCATCAGCGGGCCGCGACTTCCGACTGGATGGAGTTGGAAAAAAAGCGCGGCATCTCGGTCAGTTCCACAGTGCTGCAATTCGACTACGACGGTCATCGCATCAATCTGCTCGATACCCCCGGCCACAAGGATTTTTCCGAGGACACCTATCGGGTTCTGACGGCGGTGGATGCGGTGGTGATGGTGATCGACGCCGCCAAAGGCATCGAAAGCCAGACGCGCAAACTCTTCGAGATCTGCCGTCGTCGCGGCGTGCCGATTTTCACGTTCATGAACAAGCTCGATCGCCCTTCCCTCGAACCGCTGGCATTGCTCGATCAGATGGAAGAAGTCCTCGGCATCCACGCCTTCGCGATGAATTGGCCGTTGGGCACGGGGTTGGATTTCAAAGGGGTGTACGACCGACTGACCAGCCAGGTGAATCTGTTCGAGCGAACCGTCGGCGGAGCGTACCGCGCGCCGATGTCGATTCACGATCTGTCCGATCCGATCGTGCGCGAAAAGCTGAGCGATGAGACCCACGCGAAAATCGTCGAGGAACTGGACGTGTTGAGCGGGGCCGGCTCGTCCTTCGACCGCGAGGCGATTCTGGCGGGCAAATTGTCGCCGGTCTTCTTCGGTAGCGCAAGCAACAATTTCGGCGTGAAACTGCTGCTGGATGGCTTCCTCGAATACTCGATTCCCCCGCGACCGAGGCCCGTGGGCGGAACGATGCTCGCCCCGGATCATCCCAGTTTTTCCGGGTTCGTCTTCAAGATTCAAGCCAATATGGATCCGCGCCATCGGGATCGCATTGCGTTCGTGCGAATCTGTTCGGGAACCTTCACCCGCGACATGGCGGTCACCCACGCGCAGACCGGCAAGCGGGTGCGGCTTTCGAGCGCGCATAAACTTTTCGGTCGCGAGCGAGAGACGATCGATGAGGCCTTTGCCGGCGATGTGATCGGGCTGGTTGGCCATGCAACTTTCGGCATCGGGGACACGCTCACAGAAGACACCGCCATCTTCTTCGATGAAATCCCCCGCTTCGCGCCGGAGTGTTTTGCCTATCTGCATTGTCCGAACACGTCGCAATCCAAACAGTTTCGCGAGGGGCTGGATCAGTTGCTGCAGGAAGGCGTGGTGCAGTGTTTTCAGATCAAGGATTCCAACCAGCGTGCCCCTCTGCTTGCGGCGGTCGGGCCGTTGCAGTTTGAGGTGGTGCAGTATCGGCTACAGGCGGAGTACGGCGCGGAATCGCGATTGGAAAACGGGCCATGGGAATTGCTGCGCTGGGTGTCGCCAAAGATTCCGGCAGAAACGCTGGAGTCCGCGATTCTGCCGAGCGGATCGAACTTCGCCTACGATGCCAAGGGGCAGCCGGTGATTTTGTTTTCCAGTGATTGGAAGCTCAAGTATTTTGAGAAGCAGCATCCGGGGATTCGGTTGTCGGACGTGCCTTATAAGGGAGCAAACTCCGCCGACTGACAGCAAGCAGACCGCTATATTCTTCTTGTAAAATCGCAGTGAATTGATAAGATTCCACCGGACCATTTTTTTTACAGGGAGGTTCGATGAAAGCGGCAATTGTATTAGCGATATTGACGGCGATTCCTGTTGTGGCGGAACCGTTGTCTCCAGACGAGGCAAAAGCAAAACTTACTGAAAGAGATTTACAGCGCAAGGTGGACCGGGATCAAACCGTCGTGATGACGGCGGGCGATCTGGCGGATTTGCGGCTCCGCATCAAGCAGTTGGAAGGCGAAGTCAGCTCGCTGCGCGAGCAACTCGGTCAGAAAGAACCCCCCAAAAAAACGGTGGTTCACAATATGATCGAAATCGGCATGACCAAATCCGAGGTGCTGGCGTTCGTGAACCGAAGCAGTTCGCTGAAAATCATCGGCATCAGCGCTGATTCCGGCGTCCGCAAGTCCGCCGATCAGGTGATCGTCAAGCGGGAGGGAACGGCCAATCGCGACACCACGGTAAAGAAAAATGAGGACGATCCCAGCCGCACCCGCACCAAAACGGATTCGTCTTCCAACAGCAAGACCGAGGTCGAACGGGTTCACAATGTCGGCCTGCACGAGACGATTCAAATCGCCAAGTACGGCAGCTATCAGCAGGCCACCGGGACCCATTCACGCGGGCTTGGACTGGGCAGCGAGACCGACTACGAAACGGTGAAAAAAATTGATGGCCGCATCACGGTTAATCTGGTGGACGGACTGGTCACCGGAGTGAATGCCAATTGATCGCGATCAACCTCGGTCGTGGCACGGACCGAAAGCCCGTGCCACGACTTTGAGTATTACTTCTTCATCTGAACCCTCCGCACCTTGATGTTCTTGAACGTCACCGACCCGTGATCGCCTTGGAGCGAGATATAGCCCGTGGGCGACTTCGCAAAACCGGGCATCGACGCGAATTTGCTCTTGGCGACGCGGGCGTTGAAATCTTCGCTGCCCAGGACGTACTCGAAATATTTCACGCCATTGATTTCGTGCTCGCACTTCTCGGGAGTGATGAGCAGGCGGACGTGATTCCACTCGCCGACCGGTTTGGTGGCATCGAGGGGCTTGTTGGTCTTGGGGTCGATCGGCGGCACATATAAGCCGTAAAGCCAGCCGCATCGGATGGGATCTTTGGCTTCCAGATTGTCTTCAAGTTGCACTTCGGGGCCCGTCGCCCAGACGGCGTTTCCCTCGTTCATCACGTGATACATGATCCCGCTGTTGCCGCCCTTGGAGATGTTGTAATCCAATTGCAGTTCAAAGGAGGCGTACATCTCTTTGGTGCAGAGATCGCCCGCGTTGTGGGGATCGACGCAACAGAGGTTGCCGTCCTTCACTTGCCAACCGGGTCGGATGTCGGTCTTTTTGAAATTGTGCCAGCCATCCAGCGTCTTGCCGTCGAAGAGTAGCATCCAGCCGGCGGCCTTTTCGGCTTCGGTGAGCGTGTTGGCATTTGCATCGGCGGCGGTCGGCGAAGTAATCGCTTCGGTCGGTTTCGCCGGTGCGTCCGCAGCGAAGTTCATACGGCTGGTCGAGAGGCAGCTAACGGTGGACAGGGCGGCAGCCATCAGGCGGGTCTTGATCGTGGTCATGGTCTGGTCTCTCCAAAAATAAAAAGTGCGTTGCTCCCGTGCCGACACGGTGAGATCGATACTCCCTCCAAAGGATAAGCGTTGAGATTACATTGCTCGAATACGGGCGGCAAATAGAGAAATCAGGACGTGGAATGATCGCGCGGCATAGCCGCAATCTCCGACTCCCGCCAGGGAGTCGCTCATTTTTTTCGGAAGTGTGGACACGGCGAAGCCGCCTCCGATTCGGAGCGGGCTTCAACGGCCCCGGGAAGCAAAGCGACCTTTCGTGCCCGCTCCGAACTGGAGGTGATTTCGATGTCCACGCTTCCGAAAAAAATGAACGACGACCCCGTGAAATTGCGAAAATGAACAAATTTCACGACTGCGAATTGATCGAACGGGCGTATAAAAAAACCGCGTGAAGGGTGCTCGCGCAAGATCGAGCTTTATTTGGAACCGTGGACATCAAAATCACCTCCGATTCGGAGCGGGCGACGACGCTCGTTTTAAACGGAGAGGTCGTTTACGCCCGCTCCGAATCGGAGGCAGCTTCGCTGCGTCCACACTTCCAAATGAAGTTCGATCTTGCAAGTAGGCAATCACTCGGCAGAAGCCGTGCGGCGTTTCCCGGCTTGGTGTTCCGTGCCCGCCCGCAGGCGGGCCATATTACCGCGATGTTTGTAGACGATCATCGCACCGACGACGACCGTGAAAACGAGCAGTGGGAATTGTTGACCGATGAGTGGCCAATGGTTTAACAAAGCGAGCCCGGCATACGCGATGGGGAATGCGACGGAAGCGGCGATGGAGGCAACGCTGACATAGCGGGAGACAAAAAAGAACCCCAGCCAGACGAAGGTGACGACGAAACCAGTCAGTGTGAAATAGGGGAACAGCCCAAACACCACACCCACGCTGGTGGCGACGCCCTTGCCGCCTTTAAAGCCGATAAAGAGGCTGAACATGTGGCCGAGGATCGCCGCGAAACCGACGAGCAGCCAGAAGATGAAGACCCATGCATCCGGCAAAGGGAAATGTCGATGCACGAACCACGCCGCCGCCAGCATCGGGAGCAGGCCTTTGAGCAGATCGAGGCTGAAGACCAACGCGAAAAATCTCCCCCCGAGCAGTCGGCCAACATTCGTCGCGCCGATGTTCCCGCTGCCTGTCTTACGCGGATCAATCCCTTTAGCCAGTCCCACGATCAAACCGAAGGGGATGGAGCCGATCACGTAGGCGAGGAGGGCGAGGGCGAGCAAGAGGAAGTGCGGGTTGTGCATGGGAGGGAAAATCGAAATCAGAAATCAGAAAAAAACTCGAATACCTAAAAAGGCCTTTTGAAAAACGGGTGGCATGGGCGTCTCGCCCATGCATTTCTTCGGCCAAAAAGCAT
>JANXVV010000086.1 GCA_025351525.1 Humisphaera sp.
GCGCGAGGCAATCAAGCGTCTGAAAGAAGGGGCGGCTCTGGTGCTTTTCCCCGAAGGATCGCGAACCTTTGACGGCGAGCTTCAACCGATCGCGCCGGGGGTTGGTCTGATTGCGAAAAAGGCGGGGGTTCCGGTGGTGCCCTGCGTGATCGAGGGATCGTTTGACGCCTGGCCGCGCGATCAAAAGATTTTTTGCGCACATCCCGTCCGAATGAAATTCGGCCCACCGATGAATTTGGAACATCTGAAGGCGCAGGCGATCGTGCAGGTGATAGATCAGACGTTTCACCGCATGTTGACGGAGTTGCGCGAGGACATGGTGACTGAATTCGGGCGGGATGTATCGCGAAAATCGCTGCGGAGAAAATCATGAGCAGCCTTGAAGACCTCACGCAACAGATGCTTGAGTTTCGTGATGAACGGCAATGGGCGCAGTTTCATAATCCGAAGGATGTGGCTCTTTCGCTGACGCTTGAAGCGGCGGAGTTGCTGGAACTGATGCAATGGAAAAGCGGGCCGGAGCTGCTTGAACATCTGAAGGTGAATCGGGAATTGTTGGCGGATGAATTGGCGGATGTGCTGGGGTGGGTACTGGTCCTGGCACACGATCAGGGGATCGATCTGGGGATGGCGGTGAAGGAAAAGTTGATCAAGAACGCGGCGAAATATCCCATCGAAAAGGCGCGGGGCGTGGCGAAGAAATATACGGAATTGTGAAGATTGCCAATTGAGGCGAAATTGAGTCGCATTTGAAAGCCCATGGAACTTGTTCCGTGGGAGTCCTTGAGTGTGGGATTCGCTTTGAGAGTCTGAATCACGTTGGAACTATTTAGGTTTCGTCGAAGGTTTGGTCGACGGTTCTCCGAAGTCGACGTCGATGACGGCGCTGTAGTAGCGCCAGCCGCGACCCAGGAATAATTGGTCTTTCAGCATTTCGTCCAAATTCGGTTTGAGCAGCCCATCGAACTTCACCCGGCCATTGATGCTCAATACCACCGGCCGCGCGAAATCGATCATCCGGTCGTTCAGATAAAACCGCATCGACTCGACATTGTCGGTCTTGGCGTCGATCCGGTTATTCGCGATCGTCGCCTGCAGCGTCATGCCGTTTTGATTGACCACCATCGAGCCTCCCCCATGGCGGAACAGCAGCTTGCGATCCGGGCCGGGGCGGAGGGCCTGATACATCTGCAACCAATCCAGCCGATTGAACATGGTGTCCGGGCGGTTCGATTGCAGCGACACTTGTTTCGGATAAAGATCGCGCACACGGGACCGCACTTTCTCATAGGTTCGCTGGATGATTTCGGCGGTGGGGGTATGGCCGATGTTGTGCGTTTCCTCGTAGTCCAGATCGTACTTGAAGCGGTGCAGCACATCCGTCAAAGCCCGGGTGAAATTAACCTTCACGGCCTGATCGTCCACATCATGCCAGGTGACGACATAGGTGTTCCGCAGATTCATCAGCCTTGTCCGCTGCCAATCCTGGCTGGCGCTGCCGGCGAACGGATTGAGGGCCGCGAAATAAGTCGTGTAATGCAGCCCGAGATTCCAGACCGCGTGGGCGGACATGTCATAACCGATGAGATCGACTCTGGCCGGATCGATATTCACACGATGGGTCGCGTGAAACATCGCCTGAATCACGCTGTTCATGCCGGGATAACTCGGTCCCCATCCCTCCGATAGGTTCAGCAACGGCATCAGCACGACGGCATCGGGATGCCTGGCGAGTTCGTCGGTGATCCACTCGGTATACAGCCGGGCCACGCCATCCGCATCCGGTTTGGGATCGGTCAGGAACGCGGTGGCGGTGGGCAGCATGATGACAAGAGGCCAAGGGACGGAGCGATCGTAACCCTTGGGAATGCCCAGAAAATAATGCACCTCGTGCGGGCCGACACGGTCATTGACGGTGTAGGTGCCCGGCTCGAGCGCCGGCCAATCCATGCGAATGCGGGCCAGGCGGCCCACCTGATTGGCATCGACGCCATAGCTGCTGATCCACTTAGTGAGTGCCTTGCGGTCCTCGGCGGAATCAGCCGTAAAATACATTTCCAGCAATTTGTGGATTTCGTAATAGCGGTCGGTGAAGGCGGGGTTATAGTTGGTTCCGAGTTCACGCCGATAAACCGGTTCGAGGGTTTCGCGCGACATCGAGTGTGCCGGCGCGGTGGTAACGGAGCCGATCGAGAATCGGGTGCCAGGTTGCGAAGCCGGACGGGTTTGGCTGAAGCAGAGCGAGGGAAGAAGGGTGATCGACGCGATCCAGAAGGCGTAAGCGCGTTGCATGTCGGCTAGCATAGACCGGAAAAGGTCGATCGAACAGAACACTTTTTGTGCGGTAGAAAACAATATGAGCGCGACGATCAAACGGACTTCTTTCCGGTCCCCTCCCCCTTTGGTAGTCCACGGGGGGAGGGTTAGGGTGAGGGGTCTTGCTTTCATTTCGAAGTTCATCAGGTGCGATCGGTCTAAATGCGAAGAAAATCCCCCTCACCCTAACCCTCCCCCCCGGAGTACTGGGGGGGAGGGGACCGGAAAGTTTCTGCTGGTTTGGGGCATGGTCACTATCTGCTTTTCAGTGGGGGCCGCCGAACCTTCGCCGGAACAATTGAAATTTTTCGAGTCGAGCGTTCGGCCACTGCTGGTCGAAAACTGTTTTTCATGTCACAGCGCCAAAAAGCAAAAAGGCGGTCTGCGTCTGGATTCCCTGGCGGCGGTTCTCAAGGGTGGCAAGAATGGCCCGGTGGTCGTCCCCGGCAAACCGGCCGCGTCACCTCTGGTGACGGCGGTCTCCTACCACGACCCCGATTTGCAGATGCCCCCCGATGAGCAACTTTCCCCCGCGCAGGTCGAGATCCTTTCCGACTGGGTGCGGATGGGTGCCCCCTGGCCGGCCAATGAAGCAAAAATTCAAGCCCCTTTAGCCAAGCAGAAAAAGCGGCTGATCACCGATGTCGATCGCGGGTTCTGGTCGTTTCAACCGGTCAAGGATTCACCCGTTCCGCCGGTGAGGGATGCCGCGTGGTGCCGTAATCCGATCGACCATTTTATCCTGGCGAAGTTACAGACGGAGGGTCTGTCACCGGCGATGGAGGCGGATCGAATCACGTTCATTCGCCGCGCGACGTTTGATCTGCATGGCTTGCCGCCGACGTCCGAAGAGGTGGATGCTTTTGCGCGCGACACTTCTCCGACGGCTTACGAAGCGCTGATCGATCGCCTGCTCGCCAGTCCCCGCTACGGGGAGCAGTGGGCGCGGCATTGGTTGGATCTGGTTCGGTATGCCGAGTCGGATGGATTCAAGCAGGATGCCTATCGCGCGAACGCTTGGCCGTATCGCGACTACGTCATCAAATCGTTCAACGAGGATAAGCCATACGATCGCTTTGTCACCGAGCAATTGGCGGGGGATGAGATCGCGCCGAACGATCCGGCGGTGACCGTCGCCACCGGTTATCTGCGCGGGGGAATCTACGAATACAACAATCGCGATGTGGCCCGGCAATGGTCGCAGATGCTGGACGATGTGACGGATGTAACCGGCGATGCGCTGCTGGGGTTGAGCATGGGATGCGCGCGGTGTCACGACCATAAATTCGACCCGATTTTGCAGGCGGATTATTACCGGCTTCGGTCGTTCTTCGCGCCGATGCTGCCGCGGAACGATCTGCCTCTTGCCACAGTGGCGCAGATCGAAGCGCACGAAAAGGCGATGGCCGCTTGGGTGACGAAGGCAGGCGAGTCGTATCAGCAATTGCTCTCGTTGGAGAAGCAACCGGGCAAAAGACTGCTTGCCAGCGCGGCTACAAAATTCCCCGATGAGACCAAAGCCATCCTGCTGAAGCCGGCGGAAGAGCGGTCACCTTACGAGAAGCAGTTGGCCTATCTCGCGCTGCGGCAGGTTTATGATGCGGCGGAAAATGCTCCACCGAAATTAATCCCGGCGGAAAAAGAAAAGTACGATGCCTTGAAGAAGGAACTCGCCGCGACGGAAGCCGAGCGACCGAAGCCGTTGCTCAAGGGACTGGTGATGACGGATGTGGGACCAGTCGCGCCGGAGGTGACCATTCCAGGCGATCCGAAGCATCCGATCAAGCCGGGGTATTTAAAAGTACTCGAAGGAAAGTCGCTCGAACTGCCGTCGATTTTACCCTCAGACCATTCCACCGGTCGTCGCACGGCTCTGGCGAAGTGGATCACCCAGCCGGGCAATCCACTGACGACGCGCGTCATCACCAATCGCATCTGGCAGTTTCATTTCGGTCGCGGTCTGGTCGCCACCAGCAGCGATTTCGGTCGGCTCGGCACTCCCGCGACGCACCCCGAATTGCTCGATTGGCTGGCGACGCGATTCGTCGAGAGCGGTTGGAGCATCAAGGCGATGCATCGGATGATTCTCACCTCCGCCACCTACCGACAGGCGGCGATTCGGCCCGTGCCGGAAGTGGCGCGATTGCAAGACCCTGAAAACCGATGGCTCTGGCGGATGAACACCCGGCGGCTGGATTCGGAGCAGGTGCGCGATGCCATGCTGTCGGCCAGCGGTGAACTGCGGCAGGAGATGGGCGGCCCGTCGGCGGAGCAGACTTCCCCTCGCCGTGCGATCTACACCAAGGCACTGCGAAACACGCGGGATCCGCTGCTCGATGTGTTCGACGCGCCGGAAGCCTTCGGCAGCATCGCGGTTCGGAATGTCACGACCACCGCCAATCAGGCACTGCTCATGATTAACGGCGACTGGCCCCTCAAACGGGCGGCGGCGTTTGCAGCGGAGGCTCGGCGGCGCGCGGGTTCATCCGATCCGGCGGCGATTGTCGAATCCGCGTATCGGGCGGCGTATGGGCGCTCGCCGCAAGCTCAGGAATTGAGCCGCGCAGTTGCTTTTCTGAAGCAACACTCCGACTCCATTGAGAAAAGCGAGCCATCGGCGGACACCGTCAATCCAGCATCGGAAGTTTCAATCGAAGCCCCCGTCACCCAGACCATGCCGCAGCGCGGCGGGCAGGCGATTCTGATCCGCAACGCCAGCCCAGCCGATATGCTCCGCCTGCCGGAGGCGGGTTCGCTGCTGTCCACTTCGTTTACCGTCGAAGCCTACGTGCAACTTGAATCACTCTACGAAAATGCGGAGGTGCGGGTGATCGCCTCGCAGTGGGATGGGGATCACGCGCATCCGGGTTGGGCGTTGGGGGTGACGTGTGAGAAGTCGAAGTATCAGCCGCGCAATTTGATTTTGCAGATTGCCACCCCCGGCAACGGCAAGGCGGATGGCTACGAAGTCATCCCGTCCGACTTCCGAATCGAGCTCCACAAAGCGTACTACGTCGCGGCTTCCGTCAATCTGAAAGAACCCAAAAAAACAGGCGTCACGTTTTATCTGAAAGATCTGACCGATATGGATGCACCGCTGAAATCGATCGCGGTGGCTCATCGGCAGACCGGGTCGGTTGAATCGAAAATCCCTCTGATGATCGGCGGACGATTGGGCGGCGGGGCGGGCAAGTCGCCGCAGGGTTGGGACGGATTGATCGATGAAGTCCGCATCAGCAATTCGGCGCTTCAGGCGGATCAGATATTGTACAACGAGGGGGATGCCAAAGGTTTGATTTGCGGTCACTGGTTGTTCAAGGAACATCCCGGTTTTTTCAAGGACAGTTCCGGGCAGCAGAAAGATTTGACCCGCCTCGCCAGTCCTTCGATGGCCGATGCGTATGGCAAACCCCGTTCGCCGAAAGCCGATGCGGCGTTGATCGATTTCTGCCATGTGCTGTTGAATTCAAGTGAGTTTTTGTACGTGGATTGATCGATATAGCCCGGCGTTTACGCCGGT
>JANXVV010000134.1 GCA_025351525.1 Humisphaera sp.
CCATGCGGATTTGCCGGCGGTTCCGTAATTGAATCTCCGAACCCTTTTAGCGGCTGTGCCGAAGGCACGCGTTTTTTTCTTCGTGACCAAAAAAGCGCGTGCCTTTGGCACAGCCGCTAAAAAAATGCGAGCCATGCCCGACCCTGATCCAAGCTCCGAAATCATCTCGATTTTGAACCGCCCGGCTTCCGAGCGGTTGCGCGAATACAAGTACCGATTCGCCCAGTCGGTTGTGTTCGGTCTTCCGGTGATCGCCCTGCAATACCTCGGCCCGATTCTTGGCGGCCCGGAAGCGGGGCGTTGGGTCGGAATGCTTCAAACGCTGCTGGCGGGATGGGTGATGTATGTCGGGGCGATGGGGATGCTGGTGGAGGGGATGCTGCTTTGGAAAGTGACGACGGATGCGATCATTGCCGCTCTTGCGATCGGAATTTACTTAATCTGCGTAGTGGCCGTTGTTCACTTGTTTGTGACTGGGCGGGCGTGGTTTCAGCCAAATCCATTTCATTGGACCGTGGTGATTATCATGGGATGGACGGCCACGAAATGGTTCGCAGGATCACGAGCTTCCGCCAGCTGATTCCCCACACAACCTCATTTGTAAACTTCAACTTCGGGAATCTGTGCTTTTAGCTTGCCAATCGCTTCCTCTGACAGTTTACTCCCGATCGCATCCACCCGGCGTAAGTTGTGAAACTTCGCCAGTTGATTTAATCCCGCATCACTGAGTGAGGTGCGAACGAATCCAACGCTAAATGGCGCTTTCTCCGCAATAGCCTCAATCCGCTTCATGGCCTCCGGCGCGATCGTTCCGTTTGCGTTCAAATCCGAACCTGCCAGTGCAACGCCCTTCAAAGCAGGGCCGGCACTGTTCGATTCCACGGATTTGCTACAACCCCCAAGCGCTAAAACTGTGATGCAGATGATGATAAGAACGAACCAAGTGGATTTTTGAGAATATGCGATCATCTGCCTTTTTCCGATAGGTGTTGTGTCCAGCCAGCCCGCTCAAGACGGGCTGGCCAGGAATCGAATTAATTTTCGAGCGCGGGGATGTTATGCTTCGTATTGCCGTCCCACCCGCCAGCGACCCCTGCTTTTACACCCTCCGGTGCCGGCATGCACCATAATGGATTCAGTCCGTTGAGGTTTAAAACGGTATTGAACTTATCGATGGAATAAAATTCAGCGTGTCCGTCCAGAAAAACGATGCTCGTGCTGCGTCCTGAGTGTCGAATACTTATTTCCTCATTGGGGTAATTGGCGGCGTCGTGTCCCGTGCCGAGTGAGGAGGTGGCACCCACTTCCCAGTACATTGCCGCTTCTGCGCCTTTAAAATTAGAGATTTTTCGAGCGGGTGACTCCTTGCCGGGATATTGCGGAGTCGGCCCAGCCCAACCGCCCATGGCTCCATTGCAGCAATAAGTAGTCATGATCGTGTACCATTGCTTATCGTAAGGCCCCGCATCCTGGGGACAGCGGAACAGTTCAACCTTGCCCCCCGCATAATCCCACAGTTGTCCCGTCTTCAGATCGTCCAATGCGAAAAACCCGCGCTTGCCCGGCACATCACCATCGTAGGCCCAATTCGGAGTGGAGCGTCCCGGTGGAAGATTGGCGTTCCTTCCACCGAATTTCGGGCCGTCACCCCAACCCGAATAAGGCAAAATGCCCTTCCATTCATCCGAATACATGATCGTCATCGTCATGATCTGCTTCAAGTTTGAAAGGCACTTTACGCCATTCGCTTGTTGCCTTGCCTTGCTCAGTGCCGGCAGCAAAATGCTGATCAGCAGCGCGATGATGCCGATCACCACGAGCAATTCGACGAGTGTAAATCCACGCTTTTTGTGACTGCCTCTAATGCTCACAAGTACCTCAATTCCGGGTTTGAAATGACTGCCGCTTCTATTGTACGCCAAGTCCAGTCATTTTTTCCAACACAAAATGGCTTTTTGCATTTAGGTGAGTTTGGGCGGTTTTCGACTCAGTTTACTTTACGCCGCTTGCGGCTTCGCGATCCCGTCCTTTGACGTCGTCGCATGGCTAAGCCGCAAGCGGCAATGGCTGGCTAATTAAGTCGAAAACCGCTCCAAGTGACGTGACATGGCATCACGCCCATGCCACCTGTTATTCAAAGCACCCCACTTTCCTCACCGCGCATATTCCACGCTCCGCACTTCCCGGATCAACGTCACCTTGATCTCCCCCGGATAAGTCATGTCGGACTCGATCTTCTTAGCGATGTCCCGCGCGATTTTCATGCTGACTTTATCATCGACCTTATGTGCATCCACAATCACCCGCACTTCACGGCCGGCCTGAATGGCGTAGGCCTGTCTGACGCCGTCAAACTGCTTCGCCAACTCTTCCAGGTCCTGCAGGCGTTTGACGTAACGCTCCAGACTCTCTCGGCGGGCGCCGGGTCGACTGGCACTGATGGCATCGGCGGCCATGACAATCATCGTGTACGGTGTGGTGGGGGGAACATCACCGTGATGTCCGGCGGCGGCGTTCAGAACGGCCTCGGGTTCATTGAACCGCTTCAGGAATTCCATGCCAAGCTGCGGATGACCGCCTTCCTGCTCATGATCCATCGCTTTTCCGATATCGTGCAGCAAGCCGCAACGGCGGGCGAGCTGACCATCCAGCCCCAGTTCATCGGCGATGATCTGCGACAGGTAAGCCACCTCCATCGAATGCTTCAGCACGTTTTGCCCGTAACTGGTCCGATAACCCAACCGGCCCAGCATCGGAATGATCGCTTTGGCGATGTTCGGCAGGTTGGCCTCCTGCACCGCTTCCTTGCCGATGCGGATCAACTCATCATCCATCTCTTTGGTCACCTGCACGAAAACTTCCTCGATCCGCGCCGGGTGAATGCGGCCATCCTGCACAAGGCGTTCCAGGGTCATGCGGGCGATCTC
>JANXVV010000162.1 GCA_025351525.1 Humisphaera sp.
AGGCCGGGATCAGCGGCAACAACAAGTATTCCCAATGCGAAGATCGGAGACCTGTGCTCTTCGGCCGGCGAGGACACAGGTCTCGGAGTACCGCGACCTGTGGCACCCGATCCTGCCACACTATTGGTGCGGGCGGACTGCTTTGTAACCAAAAATTGCATGGGCGAGCCGCTCATGCCACCAGTAAAAACCGTGAGGTGTGCGATGGGTGTCTATGAAGGTCGTGGCCAACTGAGTCGCGGGATGAAAGATCTGTTGAACCGCTGGACCGAAGCCAAATCCAGTTGGGACGATGCCAACAGCGAGCGATTTGAGGAAAAGTATATGCTCCCGTTGGAACAGGGCATGAGGACGGCTGTTTCCGCGATGGACACGATGGCCGTGCTGATCGCGCAGGCGCATCACGATTGCGATGAATGACGACTCTGATCCCCTCCCCCCTTGTACTCAAGGGGGGAGGGTTAGGGTGAGGGGTTTTTCTTCATCCCGGAAATGGATTCGATTTCGCAAATGTCCGCAGGAAAAAAGCAAGACCCCTCACCCTAACCCTCCCCCCGGAGTACCGGGGGGAGGGGACCAAAACGACACGGTTTCAACCGAGGATTTCCCCCCGTGACAGAGGCAACCCAAGAGCAGCCCCCCGAGATTCTCCCGCCGCCCGCATCCGTTCCTGCGACCCAGCGCGATGTTCAGCGGGCCGCGCTGCGCGATCTGGTGGCTCTCGCCACCGAATGCGCCACGACCGAAAATGAAGTCGACGAGCGCTTTCAAAAATCGGTCGAGCTGGTGAACAAGGATTTGGAAACCGGCCTCTGGTCCGGGCAGCAACGGCTGAAGGCCGCCACGGAAACCGTGCGTCAAAAAGCCGACACGCGGCTGGCCGCCATCGAAGCCGCGTTTGGCACGGACGCGGGACTGCTGAAGCGGAAGGACGAGACCGCGCGTCAGAAAATCATTCGCGACAGCGATGGACCGCAACAGCAACTGAAGCAGAAATACGATCAGGCGGTCTGGCTGGCGGACAGCGTTTTCGAGTCCACCCAGGGCCAGCTGCGTGAAGACCTCAAGAAAAAGCGTGGCGAAGTTGCCGAGGAGGAGGTTCAGTTACAGCGGAAGGAAATCGAGGCGACCGCGTTGATGCACCTCTATGGCGTTGCCGTTCCCGCCATGGAATCCGACATTGAAAACATCGACGATCCCGACGCGCACTTCATCGCCGCGCGCGACACCGCGAGCCTGGCGCTGGAAAAACTCGATTCGCTTTTTTCCGCGCGAATGCTGGTCGGGGCGCGGCCTTGGCTCATCGGCATCGTTCTCTGCTTGGCCGCCGCCTTCGGCGCGCAGTTCTACACCGGCAAAACCGATCTGCAATTGAAGCCGATTGAAATCGCGACGGGGTCGGCATTCGCCGCAGCGCTGGTGCTGGCGTTTTTAATTCGACTCGCCGCCAGATCGCAGGCGGCAAAATGGTATGTCCGGTTCGGTAAGGCGCTGCTGAACGCCCGCCGCGCCGCGGATCGGCAGGTGCAGGCGGCGACGGCGCAGCACGATCAACATCTGGCGTCGGCGCAAAAGCAGCGGGACACCGAAATACTCGGCACCAAAGCCAACATCATGCCGGTCATCGAGAAAATGAAAGCCACCCGCGACGCCGCCCTGCACACGGCAACCACCGAAACGCAAAGGCAATTGAAGTCGCTGGTCGGCAAGCGCGATGCGGACAAGGCTGCCGTTCTGGAACGACAGACCCAGGCGATGGCCGAGGTTCAGCAGAAGCACCAGCGCGACGAACAGATGATGCGATCCCGTCATCAGTTGAAAAGCACGGAAACCCAGCAGCGCTATGACGGCAGCCGAGCCGCGCTCGAGCAACGGTTGAAGGACGGGCTGATCCATACGCAGGCGCCCATCGAGGATCGCAGCGGGGTGCTGGGCCAGGGCGCGCCGGATTGGTCCGGCAGCGACTGGAGCCGCTGGGTTCCTCCCGCGAAATTCGCCTCGGTGGTTCGCTTCGGAGAGTTTGAAGTCGACCTCCGTCGCTTCGCCGACATCGTGCCGCGCAACGGCGATCTCAAGCTGCAACTGCCCTCCACATACACCGTCCCCGCAATTTTCGGTTTCCCCGAGCAAGCCTCTTTGCTCGTCGAAAGCGACCGCGCCGGGCGGCAGAATGCCATCCGCGTTTTGCAAATGGTGATGACCCGCCTGCTCACCTCCCTGCCCCCCGGCCGGGTGCGATTCACACTGATCGATCCGGTCGGACTCGGCCAAAATTTCGCCGGGTTCATGCACCTGGCGGACTTCGATGAAGCCCTCGTCGCCGGGCGAATCTTCACCGATGCCGAGCAGATCAATCAGCGCCTGATCGATCTGACCGAGCATATGGAAACGGTCATCCAGAAATATCTGCGCAATGAATTCGAGACGATCGACGACTACAACGCCCAAGCCGGCGAGTTGGCCGAGCCGTATCGGTTTCTCGTCATCGCGGATTTTCCGGTGAGTTTTGAAGGCGATGCTTTCCGCCGTCTCAGCAGCATCGCCGCCAGCGGCGCGCGGTGCGGCGTCTACACCCTCATCGCCCGCGACACCCGCCAAACGCTTCCCTCCGGCACGCATCTCGACGATCTCTCCGCGCACAGTGTGATTCTCGTTCAAGAAGGCGAGCGGTTTTATTGGAAGGACGATGTTTTTCGGCAATTTCCGCTGAAACTCGATGCGCCGCCGGATGAAGAGACTTTGACGAAAATTTTGCAGGCCGTCGGCAAACATGCGAAGGACGCGAAGCGCGTCGAGGTGCCTTTCGACACGATCGCGCCAAAGCTCAAGGATTTCTGGACCCTGCAAAGCAACGAGGAGCTTCGCGTGCCGATTGGCCGAATGGGCGCGACCCGCCTGCAGATGATGCGGCTTGGCAAAGGCGTCGCCCAACACACGCTCATCGCCGGCAAAACCGGTTCGGGTAAATCGACGCTCCTTCACGCGCTCATCACCAACCTGGCGATGTGGTATTCCCCTGATGAAGTCGAGTTGTATCTCATCGACTTCAAAAAAGGCGTGGAATTCAAAACCTACGCCACACACGGCCTGCCGCACGCGCGGGCCATCGCGGTGGAAAGCGACCGCGAATTTGGATTGAGTGTCTTGCAGCGACTCGACGCCGAGCTTTCCTCGCGCGGTGATCTGTTCCGGAAAATCGGTGTGCAGGATTTGAATTCGTACCGCAACGCGGTGCCCGGCGCGATCATGCCACGAACGCTTTTGATCATCGACGAGTTTCAGGAGTTCTTCACGGAAGACGATAAACTCGCGGCGGACGCGGCGCTCCTGCTCGATCGCCTCGTGCGCCAAGGCCGTGCGTTCGGCGTCCATGTGCTGCTCGGTTCGCAGACCATCGGCGGTTCATCGGGTCTTGGGCGCAGCACGATCGGCCAGATGGCCGTCCGCGTAGCCCTGCAAACCAGCGAGGCGGATTCGCAGTTGATCCTCGGCGATGGCAACTCCGCCGCGCGACTGCTCTCGCGTCCCGGCGAGGCGATTTACAACGATCAAGGTGGTTTAGTGGAGGGCAACAGCCCGTTCCAGGTGGCTTGGCTGCCGGATGAAGGGCGAGATATTTATCTCGAGCGCGTCAATGTCAAACTCGCGGAGTTCATCGCCAAAAACAAGCGACGCCCTGTGCCGCCCATCGTGTTTGAAGGCAATGCACCCGCTGATATTCGCACGAATACCCGGCTTGCGGATCTGATCGCCGCGTCCCAATGGCCCGCGCCGGTCAACGCGCCGCTGGCCTGGCTGGGCGACCCGGTGGCAATTAAGGAAGCCGCCGCCGTCACGTTCCGCCGACAGAGCGGGTCGAACCTATTGGTCGTCGGCCAGCAGGAAGAATCCGCCATCGCCATCATGGCAACGGCGGTCGTTTCCATCGCCGCCCAGCAGAAGCCCGGGTCGGTCCGCTTCCAAATCTTCGATGGCAGCCCCGCCGATTCACCCTACGCGGGTGTGTTCGCAAACATCAAAGCAATCCTTCCGCACGAGATGAAGCTGATCGAGTGGAAAGCCGCCGGAGATGCGATCAATGAACTCGCGCAGGAACTGCAGCGCCGTCAGACCGGTGAAGAAACCGGCCCCTCTATTTTCGTCATCATCTACGCTTTGCAGCGCTACCGGATGCTCCGCAAATCGGAAGACAACTTCAGTTTCGGCGGCGGTGACGAAGAGAAAAAACCGCAGCCCGAAAAACAGTTTGCCGACCTGCTTCGCGAAGGCCCCGCGATGGGGATTCACATCCTGACGTGGATCGACACCCCCGCCGCCATCGACCGCACGTTTGATCGCGGCGGCATGCGCGAATTCGACAACCGCATCCTCTTCCAGATGAGCGCCGCCGACAGCAGTAATTTGATCGACTCCCCCGCCGCCAACAAACTCGGGTTTTACCGGGCGTTGTCTTATAGCGAGGACCAGGGATTCATGGAGAAATTCCGGCCCTACGCGATGATGGACAAGGCATGGCTGGAGAACGTGAAAACTTGTCTTGCGGCAAGGAAGGCCGACTGAATTGTTTAGCGGCCCCGCTTGCGGGGCGTTTTCCGGGATGGCAAAAAAACGCCCCGCAAGTGAGGCCGCTAAACGGCAGTGCTGCGATAAAACTCAATTTTCAGCGCTGGCACTCGGGAACTGCTTCACCACCCCGCTCCACATCTTCTCGACTTCACCGACGAGTTTGTTGAAGGCATCCGCCTCGGTGGCGCGGCGGCATTCGTCGACGGCACTGCCGCTTCCCCACGCGCCCATCAACTTGCTCGCGCGGCTGGTGGCCTCCGAGACGCCGTAGATGTAGCCGTTCCGCGTGTCCATCAGCACCGCCGAGGCCGTGCTGACGATCGTGGCTTTCTGATTCGGTGAAATGCCGAGCGTGAGGAGCGTCAACGGTTCGGCCAAATCGTTTTTCTCGAACGTCGTGTCCAGCGTGTAGACCAGCAGCATGTCCGCGTGCAGTTGGGCGGCGGCGTGGCGCAATTCCTGATCGCTCTCCAACTGCGCGGGCAACAGCAGGCGATTGATCGGGGCGACGCCGCTCACCATCGGCAATTTGGTCAGGCGCGCCACGGCGGCCTCGGGCTCGACATCGCGGGTGGTGACGACGCTGTACCGCCCTTGCCCGAAACCCTTCGCCGTGGCGGATTGATATCCCGGGGCCTGCAACCGGGCGACGGCCAGGCCGGTGGGCAAAGCCGCGAGGGGCTTTTTGCTCAACTGCTGCTCGATGCCCGCCTCGGTTCCGCCGGCGACCATCGCCTGGGTGACGCCGATGACCCGCAAGTCGGCCGCGCGGCCGGGGGTGGCGTACTGGGACGCGCATCCGCACGCCACCACGACGGCACCGAGAAACCCCGCTCCCCAAACGCCGCGAACTGTCTTTGCCACTCGCATGAATCACTCCTTCGTTAAATTAGTTGCTGCTTACTAGTATTATGCGCGGCGAGGGAATGAAATGCAACCTCTAAAAACTCGCGGGATTCATGGGTTTGCAAATAGCCCGGCGTTTACGCTGGTTCTTGCGTTCCCGGCAAGAAAAACCGGCGTAAACGCCGGGCTATATGAAAGGAAGCACACCTTGATGGGTTCCGATTCGATGGGGTGGAACGCTGGAATTGAAAAACCCCCGATAGGCTCCGAAGAAATGCAGGGGAACCGCGAAGAAGACGAAGCCAATATTTCTTGCAATTCCTTCGCGTTGACTTCGCGCCATCGCGGCTTCGCGGTTCCCTCGATTTGAAGGTGCAATTGACGTCCCCGCCGCCTCCGCTACTCTGTGCGGCCCGGTGGAAGTCACCGATAACCCCGAAAATCAAGAGGTATTCATGCGCTGGACGCAGACGCTCATTCCGACTCAGAAAGAAACCCCCTCCGACGCGCAGATTGTCAGCCATCAACTGATGGTTCGCGGCGGGATCATCCGACAACTCACCGCCGGCGCCTATGACTTTCTGCCATTGGGGCTTCGCAGTTTGCGGAAGGCGTCGCAGATCATTCGCGAGGAAATGGACGCGATCGGATGTGCCGAGGTGCTGCTGCCGGCGTTGCAGCCGTTTGAACTATGGCAGAAAACGGGCCGGGATGTGACGTATGGCGAGAACCTGATGAAGTTCAAGGATCGCCATGGCCGGATGAATGTGCTCGGGCCGACCCACGAGGAAGTGGTCACGGAAATGGTGATGGCCTACGTCAGTTCATATCGGCAATTGCCCCTCAGCCTCTATCAGATTCAAACGAAATTTCGCGATGAATACCGACCGCGATTCGGGCTGCTGCGGGTTCGCGAATTTTTGATGAAGGACGCCTATAGCTTTCACGCGAATCTTGAAAGTCTGAATGCGGTGTACGACCGGTTTTACGCGGCGTATCAAAAGATCTTCACGCGATGCGGAATCCCGTTCGTGATCGTCGAGGCGGAAGCCGGGCCGATCGGCGGCAGCGCCTCGCATGAATTTATGGCGGTGTGCTCAACGGGGGAAGACACAATCGTAACCAGCGACAAAAACAATTACGCGGCGAATGTGGAAAAGGCGGAGATCGGCGCGCGGCCCTTCACGTTTGACGCCGCTCCGACCGGTGAGTTGGAAAAAGTACACACGCCGGGACTTCCGGGCATTGAGGATGTCGGCAAATTCATGAAGGTGAAGCCGAAGAACATGCTGAAGACATTGGTCTTTAAAGCGACCGGCGGCGAGGTGGACTGGGTCGTAGCCGTCGTCCGCGGGGATCATGAGGTGAATGAATCCAAACTGAAAAAGGCGGCGGGCGAGAAGTTCGGCGTCGCCGCGATTGAGTTGACGGACGATGAAGCGGTGCGGCAACAATGGGCGATCGGTTTCGTCTCCCCCACCGCCGCTCTGAAAGCTGTAAAAGCCGGTTTGTTGATCGACCCCGATGCCGCACAGGGTGGATTCTGGGCCGGCGGTGCGAATGAGATCGACTACCACGTCAAACATTTCAACTGGCGGCGGGAGTGCGGCGACAGCCTGAACGACCCGAAGAAAGTCGCCGTCGCTGACATCCGCAACGCCGCCGCCGGGGATCCTTCGCCGAAAAATGACGGGGGCAAGCTGGTGGCCTCGAAGGGTATTGAGATCGGGCACGTCTTCAAATTAGGGACGAAATATTCCGATGCGCTCGGGGCCGATTTTCTCGATGAAAAAGGGGAGAAGCATCCGATGATCATGGGCTGCTACGGCATCGGTGTAGGCCGTATTCTCATCGCGGCGGTCGAGGCGTTTCACGATGACAAGGGGATGGTGTGGCCCACCGCGATCGCGCCGTACAGCGTGATTATCACACCGATCAAGTATGACGGCGAAGTGAAAGCCGCCGCCGATCGGCTGTACGAGCAACTCAACGCCGCCGGGATCGACACGCTGCTGGACGACCGCGATCAACGCCCCGGCGTGAAGTTCAACGATGCGGATCTGATCGGCATCCCGGTCCGCGTCAACATCGGCGATCGAGGTCTTAAAGAAGGCAAGTTCGAGTTGAAGAGGCGGAAAGTGGTGGAGACGGAGATGGTTGCGATGGAAGCGATCGTGGATCGCGTTCAAGCGGTATTGCGAGAATAATATTTCCGTCCCCTCCAACCCGGTAGGTCAGGGGGAGGGTTAGCACTACAGCACGACTTATTTGGTCCGACTTAAATTAGACACAGAGGACACGGAGAACACAGAGACCGGCACAGAGAAAATGCAAGAAGATCAATGCGGAGAGAGGGATTCGTGGAGCAGGTGGCACGGGCGTCTCGCCAATACTGTCCGGCATTTCCATCCGCGCCGGATTTAGCAAAATATTGACTTGCGCTTTCCTCGTCGTTCCGTCATATTCCGCGCCATGGCCGCAAGACGCAAGCAACCGCCGCTCAAGGAAGACAAGCTGGTCTGTCTCACGCTCGCGCGGAGCGTCCAGCCTTTCTTCGATTCGATGAAGGTCGCCGCCGGCCTTGCCACGCTGGACGAGATCCTTCCGAGACTCGAACGCATCGAGCCAGAGAAAGCGCTCGAACGAATCCGCCTGGCGAAAAAATGGGCGAAAAAGCAACTGGCGGCGCCGCCGCTGAAAATTTAATGACCCCCGGATGACGCATTTTTCATCGCGTGACCCGGATGCTTGACGCTGCGCGCATTCGGCCATCCAATGCCGCCGGTAATCTGCGGCGAACCCCCGTGGAATCGACCCCGAGATGCTTTAGACCCGGCAACGCCGTTTCACGGACAGTAGTGGCGAGACGCCCGTGCCACCTTGTTCAATGCACCCAGGGCTTTCACAGAGATGAAGCATCTTCGGGTTGAATTTCCTTCGCGAGAGAGCTTCGCGGCGTCGCGTCGTCGCGGTTCCCCCGCCTTCGCTTTCCGCCGCAGAGTGTCGACGAGGATGCACCCGGATGCGGCGAATGAGATGGCCCCGCAAGATTTTCATCGGTCCAATAATTTTCTTGCTATTGTCGTCTAAAACCGTATTATTCCGCCACGTTGTTGGGACGCGGACGGGAATTCTCGGCACGACGAACGTCTGCGGATGGCTTGATTTTACGATCTGAAAAATTTGGACGAGGCAAAAGATGCGGAATCGCAAATTGCGACCGAATTCGAGGGTGGATTGTTTTCAATCGCAAGGCAATCGTTTCACCGACCCTATTCGGCAGTCCGAATGGATGGAACCTCTCGAGCAACGGCAAATGTTGTCGGTGTCGGTGACGCCTAACACCCCCGCCAGTCTGAATGCGACAGCCACTTCCGGCGAAATCGATCTGCATTGGGTGGATAACGGCGGCAGCGAGACCCTTTTCAAAATCGAACGCCGTCCGCAATCGGTCGGCGCAAACGGCTATATCCAGATCGGGTTTGTCGGGGCGAATGTGACCAACTACGCCGATACCTCGGCGGCACCGGCAACCTCCTATGTCTATCGCGTCCGCTCGACGAACGGACCTGTGGATTCCGGCTATTCCAATGAAGCCACGGGAGCGATCGCCGGTACCATCGCACCCACCGGCGGCAACGGAGGGCCCAACGCGCCCACCGCTTTGACCGCTACATCGGCAACGGGTGAAGTCGACCTTCACTGGGTGAACAACGGCGGCGGAGCATCCCTCTTTAAAATCGAACGCCATCTCCTGTCGGATGGTGCCAATGCCTACGTGCAGGTCGGTTTCATCGGCGCGAATGCCACCGACTACGCCGACAAATCCACCGCACCGGCCACGCAATACATCTACCGAATCCGCTCGACCAATGGCCCGGTGGATTCCGCGTATTCCAACGACGCCGCAACCTCCACGGGATCGGCCAGGATACCCAATGGGCTCCCGCCGGGGTTGCCGACCGGTGGACCGGCAGCGCCTACCAGTCTTTCGGCCACGTCGAGCGTTTCCGGGGTATCACTGCAATGGACCGATGCTTCCACGGCACAGACCGGGCTGAAGATTGAACGTCGACCGCAATCGCAGGGCGCTAACGCCTACATTCAGGTCGGCTATGTCGGTGGCACGGCAACCGGTTATCTGGATGCCTCCGTCGGCTCCGCTACAACCTACGTCTACCGAGTTCGCTCCACTACCGGCCCCACCGATTCAGCATATTCCAACGAAGCGTCACCGACCGTTTCCGTGGTGACTCCGGTCGCGGGTCTTGGCATCAGTTCCAATGGACGCTATCTCGTCAATGCGGATGGGAGCCCGTTTGTCTGGGTGAGCGATACCGCCTGGCGGCTCGTCAATCAACCTAGTCGCGCGGATGCGGATCTGTACCTGCGCGACCGTGCGAACAAGGGTTTCACGGTGATCCAAACCGTGCTGGTGAACGACTCGAATCCGCAGAATTTTGATGGGCAAAGCCCTTTCATCAATAACGATCCCACCAAGCCCAATGCGGCTTATTTCAGTCATCTGGATGACCTGGTGAACGATGCCCAGGGATTGGGCCTGACCCTGGCGATTGCGCCGACATGGTGCAACAAAGTGGCGGGTCCGAAGGACCAAATTTTCACCGCCGATACGGTCAAGACATTCGGGCAGTTCCTGGGGAGTCGATACAAAGGCAAAAACATCATCTGGATGCTGGGCGCCGATGCGCGGATCAATACGTCGCAGGACAGTTGGGATGCCCTGGCGGATGGGCTTAATGCGGGCAGCGGCGGCGCCAATCTGGTCACGTTTCATCCGCGCGGCGGGTTTTCCTCCTCCGATGGATACGCCAACGACCCGCGCGTTCAGTTCAACATGCTGCAATCGGGCCATACCGTCGACTCCGCCAACTACGACATGATCGCCGCCGATTACGCCCTCTCGCCGGCGAAACCCACCATCGACGGCGAAGCCAACTATGAAGACATTCCCAACAATCTTCAAAGCGGGAATGCACCCATCACCGCCTATGACATACGCAAAAAAGCCTACTGGTCGCTATTCGCCGGCGCGTTCGGGGTGGCCTACGGGAATATGAACGTCTATCAATTCTGGACCCCGGGCGCGGTGTCGGATTTCCCGAACACACCCATGACGCCCTGGCAGGAGGCTCTGAATTCGCCGGGCGCGTTTCAAATGCAGTACGTGAAGAAGCTGATTCAATCGCGCCCGATTTTGTCGCGGATTCCCGATCAATCCATTATCACCTCCTGGACCGCCGCCGGCAGCGATCACCTGCAAGCCACCCGCGACGCGAACGGCAGTTACGCGATGATCTACAGCGCCTCGGGCCAACCGATGGTCGTCGACATGAGCAAAGTCACAGGCACCATTCGCGCTTCCTGGTACAACCCGCGCGACGGCACCTACACCCCCATCGGAACCTACTCCAATACCGGCACCCAAACGTTTATCCCTCCCACCATCGGATCCGGAAACGACTGGGTGCTGGTGATGGATGATGCTTCAAAGGGGTATTCGGTGAACTAACCATGCCTCAATTGCGGGAAGCCATACAGGATGTGCTGATCATCGGTGCCGGCGGGCACGGCGCGGTGGTGCTGGATATCATCCTCGCCGCCGGGATCTACCGCCCCATCGGATTCATCGACGCCGACCCGACTCAGATCGGGAAGATGATCGGCGGCGTGCCGATCCTGGGCCCGATGAATTTATTGCCCAAATTAAAGCAGCAAGTTCGCCGCGCGATCGTGGCGATCGGGGACAATCGCGCCCGCCTCACCTACGCGGCCAAATTGGTGCAGGGCGGTTTTGAACTGATCAATGCCATCCATCCCACCGCCCATGTTTCCCCCACCGCGATCCTGGGCCGCAACGTGGTGATGGCGGCCGGGTCGATCGTCAGCACCTCCGCGAGAATCGGCGATTCGGTCCTCGTCAATACCGGGGCCGTCATCGATCACGAATGCGAAGTGGGCGAAGGGGTCCACGTCGGCCCGGGAGCCAAACTCGCCGGCCGTGTTCGCGTGGGATCGGGTGCTTTTATCGGGATGGGCGCGTGCGTGATTCAATGCCTGTCGATTGGAAATGAAGCGATCGTCGGTGCGGGTGCCGTCGTCGTTCGCGACGTGCCGGATCAGGACACAGTGGTCGGTATTCCCGCCCGTTCGATGCGCCGGCCAACGGGGGAGAGGTTGATGGGGCCGTGAGCGATTGCAACGCGAAGGAAATCCAGATCGAGGCATTGAACAAAGGCGGCATGGGCGTCCCGCCCGT
>JANXVV010000214.1 GCA_025351525.1 Humisphaera sp.
CTTTCGGCCAGAATAGCACAGGTCTCGGAGTACCGCGACCTGTGGCACCCAACCCAAGAACGGAAGTTATTTCGTGCCCGACGTTAGAGACTCGGCTAATCTCCGCATTCCCTCGTTGATTGACACCTCGGGATGATAGCCAAGGTCTCGCCGGATGGCGGTCAGGTCAAACCAGTGTGCCGTCGACAGTTGGCGGGCGATGAAGCGGGTGAGGGGAGGTTCAGATTTCAAGTTCATCATTCGGTAGACGCATTCCATCGCCGCCCCGGCGACATACGCTTTTCGAGCGGATATGCTTCGGTTGATCGGCGGCATTCCGGCGGCGGCGAGAATTTTATTCAGCAACTCGGCCATCGGAAGGGGTTCGCCGTTGCTGAGAAAGTAGGCTTTACCAGAACACGGCGCGCCGGCGAAGAGATGATCGGCGGCCAACAGATGGGCATTGGCGGCGTTGTCAATATAGGTAGAGTCCACGATATTTTTACCGTCGCCAACCAGTCGCAGGAGACCCGACCTGGCCCTAGCGATGACCCGGGGAACCAAGTGAGGATCACCCGGACCCCAGAGTAAATGCGGTCTCAATGCCATCGTGGCAAACGCAGGACTATTCGCGGAAAGCACGCTTTTCTCGGCCTCCGATTTTGTGCGCGGGTAGTACGCTAGATACTTTCCCGGATAGGAAACGGCTTCCGTAATGCCATTCTCATCAGAGCCGTCGAAGACTACGCTCGGGGAACTGGTAAACACGAAGTTGGTAACCCCCGCGCCGCTAGCTGCCTCTAAAATATTCCTCGTGCCTACTACGTTTGAAGCATGGTAGTCTCGGTATCGGCCCCACACCCCTGCTTTGGCTGCGACATGGAATACCACTTCGATATCGCAGACGGCTTTCTTCAAGGCAACATCGTCCGATAAATCGCCCCGAATACTTTCCACGCCAAGTGTATCGAGTTCGGGATAGTGACCCCGCTGAAAGGTGCGCACGGTGTCGCCGCGCGCCACGAGTCGCCGCACGATGGCCGACCCGAGAAATCCCCCACCTCCGGTGACGAGCGCTTTCATCGCAGTTTCCTCGCCGCCCAGATCGCCAGCTTCTCCCGGCCAATTTTGGCATTGTGCCGAATGTCCAACGGGAATCGCGGGTGAAACAGGAAGTGCTTTATGACCCTGGTATGCTCGTGCTTCAGCGATAATTCACGCAGCTCGTCGATCAATCTCGAATTGGAAATCTGAACGCCTGCGGCCCGCTCGATACAGATGACGGGTTGAACCACTTCTCCACGTTTCACCCCGACGAGCGCCGAGCGGGCCACGGCGGGATGGGTGTTGAAAACTCCCTCGAACGGTATGCTGAATAAATCCCCGGCGGGCGTTTGAACCCGCTGGCTTTTGCGGCCGCAAAACCAGAGTCGACCGAATTCGTCAAAGTAACCTGTGTCTCCCATTCGATGAAAAAAACCGCCCGCCGGATCGGCAATCTTGGCCAGCCGCGTGGCGGTGGGCCGATTGAAATACTCGGCGGTGACGACCGGCCCTTGAACGACGATTTCACCAATCCGGTTTGCCGGGAGTGGGAGGTCGCCGGTCCAGATCGGAATCGCATCATCGGTGATTCCAATGACGAGCACCTTCATGTTGGCGGCAGGTCGACCGACGCAGACTCCCTTGCCTTCCTCCGTCAATCGCCGTGCATCGCCAAGTAGCTCGTCACTTCCGATCGAACAGACCGGCAGCGATTCCGTCGCCCCATACGGCGTAAATATCTGTACGCCCGGTGAAAGCAGGGAGGCGAATCGCTCCAATACCTTTGCCGGGACCGGTGCGCCGGCGGAGATCACCCGGCGAAGTGAAGGTAGCTTCAGACCTAGCGCCGCCGTTGAACTCCCGACCCTAGCGAGCAACGCCGGTGAGCCGAACAGGTGGGTGATGTTCAACTGCTGGATCGGCCCGATGATATTCCGCGGTTCTACGTGACCGGGCCGGGTGAAATCCATGCGGGGAATGACCGTCGTCATACCGAGTGCAGGGCCGAAGAGCCCGAATAGTGGGAAGGTAGCCAAGTCGATTTCACCGGGTTGTATGTCGTAGAGTTCCCGCAGTGCATGAACCTGGGCATCGAAGTTGGCATGCGTGTAGAGCACTCCCTTGGGCGGGCCGGTGCTGCCGCTGGTGAAAAGGATGGCTGCGGGATCGTGGGGGGCGGAGTCGACTGGCATCGGGTTGCCGTAATTTTGGACATCCTCGTGGCACGGGTTTCCAGCCCGTGTTAGCGGGTCAATGCGTAATGAACCCTCCACTGAAATTTCTTCACGGTTGCGTGCCGTCGACACGGGCTGGAAGCCCGTGCTACAACGAAGTTCGATCTCGCGAAGCGAATGGCCGCCGAATCGACCGGTGGTGACATTGATTTGAATGGTTGTGCGGGCCCACCGAAACATCCGCCGGAGCAGATGTGCGAAGGGGACACCGACAAACGCCATCGGTTCCGCCTCGGCCAGGCAGCGGCCAAAGTTCTGCAGGCCGATCCCCGGATCGATCAAGACAGGCACCGCGCCGATCTTGAACAAGGCGAAAGTGACGGCGAAGAAATCGAATCCCGGCCGCAGGCAGACCGCGACGCGTGAGCCGCGCCCGATGCCGAGATCGCTGAATCCCCGCCCGATGGCATCACTTCGCCGGTTTAATTGGTGGTAACTGAAGCGATTGTAATTAAGTTTGCCGTTTCGATCCGATCCGCGTGGCTCCAGCATGGCGGGCGCATCGGGCCTGCTCTCAGCCATCACCGCCAGGTGGGAGGCGATGTTGATCGTACCCATCGCGTTCATGTCGGTTGACCCAACGGGTGCGCTTCCAGAAATCGCCGCATCAGCGGGATGATTTGTTCGCCCGCATCTTCCAGCACATAGTGCCCGGAATCGTCAAAACGATGAACCTCGGCTAAAGGAAACAGCTCGATCCAGCGGTTGAGAAAATGGATGTCGAAGACGAAATCTTTCATGCCCCAGCAGATGAGCATCGGGAGTTTCTCAAAAATCGCGAGGTGTTTTTCCGTGTCGGCGACAAGTTTAAACGCGCGGTCCCCGGGCCGCAGGGGAATGTCCTGAATGAAGCGGTGGACGGCGATGCGATTCTGCCAGGTGTTGTAGGGTGCGAGATAAGCCTCGCGGACTTCCTTCGGCATCGGTCGCATTGCGCAATCGCGAACCGCGCCGCTTGAAAACGCGTTGAACCCGCGCACGAGCATCGCGCCAATCAACGGCAGGCGGGCCAGCTTCAGTTGCCACGGCATTTGCTTGCCTGTGGGAAGACTGAAGGCGGAAGTATTCAGCACGACCATGCGCGCGATACGATCGGGCCGGCGCGTCGCCAAGGCCATGCCGATCATGCCGCCCCAGTCGTGCAATATCAGCGTGATGGGCCGTTGAAGATCGAGATGATCGAGCAGCTTTTCCAGATCGCCCACTCGGCGGGCGAGGGTGTATTCGTAATCGCGGTCGCCGGGTTTATCGGAAAGGCCCATGCCGATGTGGTCGGGAACGATGGCGCGGTATTGACCGCTGAAGGCTTTGATGAGCCCGCGAAAGTAGTATGACCAGGTGGGGTTGCCGTGCAGCACCAACAGAGGTTCGGCGGTTGCAGATCCCTCGTCGAGGTAGTGGAGGTTGACGCCACCGACATCGATGAAGTGGCTCTGGAATGGATAGTCGTGAAACTGCATTTTTCCGGTTCCCTCCCCCCGGTACTCCGGGGGGAGGGCTAGGGTGAGGGGTCTTGCTTTTGTCCTGCGTGCAACTCGTCGAATTTATGGTGTCCGTCCTGCGAAGAAAATTCCCCTCACCCTAACCCTCCCCCCGGAGTACCGGGGGGAGGGGACGGAAATAAACTGTGATGACTTACCATTCCCAGCCCAGCATGAGGCAGTTCAATCCGCTGCCAATGCCGAGAAAGCCGACGCGGTCACCGGGTTTGAGAAACTGCCGTTGTTCGGCCATTGCGGCGGTGAGAGGGAGCGAGACGGTTCCCATGTTGCCCAGATGGCTGAAAGTGGAAAAATCCTTATTCGCCGCGATGCCCAGTTCGCGCAGCACGGCATCGCGGTGGCCGCTTCCGACTTGATGGCAGATCACTTTGTCGACCTGCTCGCGCGCCCAGCCGAGGCTGGACAGGAAAACCTGCCAGGTCTTCATGCCCAGTTCGACGCCATGCTTGAGCACCGCGACGGCGTCGGTGGTCATGAACTGCGAGACACCTTCGGGTGCCAGTGAAAGCCCCCAACGGCAGAGCCTATGATACTGCGGAGCGGCACGGGCCGTGGCGCTAAGCAGACGACGACGCTTTTCCGCCGACCAGGTTTTATCCGTCAGCAGCACCGCCACCGCGCCCGATCCGCCGGTCAGCGTGGCCAGCGATTGCGTGAACATCGGCATGGTGGGGTCGGCCAGCATTTTGCGGATGGCGATTTCGTTGATGTCTCGGGCTGACTCACACGAGACCACCAGCCCGGCTTTGATCTGACCGAGCTCGATGCGGTTGGCGACATCAATGATGCCGTTCAGCACGCCGAGGCAGGCGTTGGAGATGTCGTAGATGTAGGCGTCGGAACCGACCCCGAGGGCGCTGGCGACCGCGCACGCCGTCGCCGGCTCGAAATTCTCACGGCAGACACCGGTGTACACCAGCGTCTGGATATCCCGCGCCTCCACATTCGATTTCGCCAACGCCTTACGCGCGGCGGCGGTGGCGCCTTCGGACAGCGGATATCCCTTTTCCCACCAACGGCGTTCGGTGATGCCGGTGAGCGATTCAAGTTGGCCGGGCGCGATGCGCAGCGTCTCGTAGAGCGGCGCGAGGCGCGACTCCAGTTCATGGGTCGTGACCACCACGGGGGCCAACTCAAACCCGATCGACTCAATATGAACGCTGGAATAACTCATGACATTCAAACGGCAACGACTCGTTTAGCGCCGTCCCGGAGGGACGGGCTTAGCCCATCCTAATCGCAAAGTCGCTCATCTGATAGATGACCCGCCCGTCGATGATTAAAAATCCATCGGCACGGATCGTCCGCTGCGTTTCATCAATGTGAGTCACCACCGCCTGCACGGTGACCTGTACGTCGGTCGGAATGATCTGCCCGCGATAGACCCATGTGTGTTTTTGCCCGCGCGCGAGCGTTTGAAATTGAGTATGAGGCGCGGAGGATGGAGTGCCCCACCGCCGCCATGCGATGACTTTCAGAAGTTGCAGGAAGGACTCCAAACCCAGCGAACCCGGCCAGACGGGGTCCTCGAAAAAGTGCGCTTTGAAGAACCAGGCCTGCGCGTCTACGGTGGTTGTGCCGCGAATGAATCCGAGCCCCGCCGGGCCGCCGATGGGATCGAACAGATCGACCTTGTCGACCATTCGCATCATCTGGTCGGGGAAGGGTGATTGGTCGGGATAATCGAATTTCTCCCCGCGGGCCGTTTCCAAATCGGTGGGTTGATACACCGTCGCCTCGCGGATGCCGACTTGATTCTTCAAAGCTTCCTTCGCAAAAAAACCGAAATAAGTGTCGCCGCGATACACTTCACCCAGTCGGCTGCGAACGGACATGTCGAAATGTTGAATGACCATTCCACCGGAATTTGAAACGCGGGTGATTTTGATCTGCGTCGTCAACGTCCCGGCATCGGGCAAGACGGCCAGCGACTGGACCGCGCTGCCACCGAGATTTCGGAAGGACATATCCACGTCGCTCACGAGCGCAGAACCGAGGTAAGCCGCCAACCAACCGCAGGGCTGCAAAGCCACTTCCAGCAGCACGGCGAAGGGCATTTCGGATGTATCCGACTGCTGATTGGAGGCGAAATACCACGCATCCGGCGGCACATCGTACTCTGCCTCAATCACCGCGCCGGCGGCGAGAACCCAAGGCTGGGCATTTTGGATCGACGTGATTCGATCGAGAAATTGGTAAGGCGGACCGGGAAGCCGGGCGATCTTTCGGTCGTGATCGAACACCCGATATCGGTCGCCGAACGCATCGGAAGGTTTACCGATGGCGAAGGCGGTGATGCGGTCGCGATTGAAGAGAGGTGGCATGGGCGTCTCGCCCATGTTCTTGTTTGAAGAAGAGTGTGCGTGAGACGCCCATGCCACCGGTTGCCAAAGCGCCTCGATCTTTTCCCGCGTCAGCCCGCTCAATCGCAGGGACATATTCGGCGTCTGCACGATCGGTTTCCCATCCGCATACATCAGCGCGTCGGCTAGTGCGAACGGGGTTCCCTCCGCGTCGTAGCCGACTTCTTTCAGCGTGACTTCGTACTGCACTTTGCGGGTGGATGCCGTGACCTGACCCCGGCATTTAAGCTGACTCGCCACGCCGGGGATCGGCTCGTAGACCACCTCATCGCGCTCACCGACCCATCCCATTCGCAGCAGAAAAATGCGCAGCGTGTGCAGACAGCACTCGTACATCAGCGTGCCGGGCATGACGCGATCATCGACGAAATGACAGGTGAGAAACCAGTCATCGGGATCGATGTCCGCTTCACCCACGATCTGCCCGAGGCCATACCGCCCGGCGGCGGGATCGAGTTTCAGCACACGATGCACGAGGTTCATACGACCGGAGGGGAGACCGACGGGATGGCGTAAATTCAGTCCCCCAAATGGCTCGCCGAAGCACGCCGACAGATCACCGCGACGAAGCGCGGTGACTTGTGCATCGCTGTAGGATTCCACCCGCATGGGGACGGGTTCGACCCAGTCGGTTGGACGTTTGCCGGAGATGGGCCGTCGATCAAGCGCGGTCTGCACGATGCCCCGTCCGGCGGCCAACTCGGCGGCGGTGAAGAAACCGGCGCATCCCTTTCGCATCGTCAGCAGCAATTCGCCGTTGACGGTGGCATCGAAGTGAAATCGGAAGAGGCAGGTGTCGCCTTGAAAGAAGAATTCGTCGATGGCGATGTCGTAGACGACCGTCTGGCCCGGCTCGGGCATCGCGCGGTGGAAAGTCACGACCGCATCCAACAAACGATAGACGGCCAATCCTTTGGTCAGGGCATCAATGCCCAGATATCCGCTGAGGAACAGATCCGCCTGCCCGGCTTCCACGGCGATGCAGGTGGGAATTCGCCCACCGTCCAGATACCACGCGTTGGGGTGAATATCGTGCTCGGTCACCACCCGGCCACTGGTCATGGAGCCGGGTTCACCGGTGACGGAGACGATGCGATCGACCAGCATCAGCGGTTCATCGGGCAGCCTGACGCGCGTGGGATAATTGTCAGCGGCGGCGAAGTCATGGCCAAGGACTTTGGCGATGGAACCGATGGCGTATTCGATGCAGAGATCGCGGTCGAAGACGATTGCACGCGGCGCGGGAATTGGCGGCGCGGTTTCGATCGCGCGGCCGGGAGCTTCCAGCAACGCCATCTGAAATCCGATGGCTTCCCCCATGGCAACTGTGTTGTATTGCGATAGTCGTAAATACGACTCTTGCGCTTTGGCATGAACGTTTTGCGAGGCGGCCATCTGTTCGATCAATGGCAGTAATGAGATGGGAACCTCATTCGTGACAAGGGCTTCCAGCCCGTGTTGACGGGAAGGTGCGGAAAAGTCATTTGAACTTAAAGTTCTGTGCGAATGTTGAGCCGCTAACACGGGCTGGAAGCCCGTGCCACAAGGAGGGTTTGAGAAGGCAGCGGAAAGCGAAGGAGTTTTAAAAGGGAGACCACCGACGCGGACGCTCACATGAGGGGTTTCAGGTGAAACTGCAATTTCGCTAATCGATTCCCCATAGAGCCAATCCAGATTGACCGGAATCCCCTCTGCGATCAGCGCGGCGAGCATTCGCATCAGCGAAAGCACCCCGCTCTGCCCGGCTACGCACGCCGAGCGGGCCAGATGGGGCCTGTTTTGCAGGGTTTGATCGATTATGCGCGAGCAGGAGGCGCCCGGCCCCATCTCCAGAAATAGCCGCACACCATCGGCGTAGGCGGAGTGGATGACGCGCGTGAAATCGAACGGTTGCATCGCCTGACCCACGATGGAATCGGCGGCGCTCTCGCGCGTCAGATCATACGACCGCCCC
>JANXVV010000245.1 GCA_025351525.1 Humisphaera sp.
TAGCTCCCCTTCAGCCCAATCACCTTCTCCGGCGTCCCCTCTGCCACCACCTTTCCACCCCCGTCGCCCCCTTCCGGGCCCATGTCGATCAGCCAATCGGCGCATTTGATCACATCGAGATTATGTTCGATCACCAGCACCGTGTTGCCCATGTCGGCCAACCGATTCAGCACGTTCAGCAGGTTGTGGATGTCGGCAAAGTGCAGGCCGGTGGTAGGTTCATCCAGCACATACAGCGTGTGGTTCGTGCTGCTTTTGCCGAGTTCGGTGGCTAGCTTCACGCGCTGGGCTTCGCCGCCGCTGAGTTGCGTGCTGGGTTGGCCGAGTTTGACGTAGCTGAGGCCGACGTCGTTCAGGGCTTTAAGCATTCGGTAGACCTGCGGGAAGTTTTCGAAGAAGGCGAGACTCTCCTCGATGGTCATGTCCAGCACATCGGCGACGGATTTGCCGCGATAGTGGATCTCCAGGGTCTCGGCGTTGTACCGCTTGCCGTGACAGACTTCACAGGCGACGTAGACATCGGGGAGGAAGTGCATTTCGATGCACTTGGTACCCTGGCCCTGGCAGGATTCGCATCGGCCGCCTTTGACGTTGAAGCTGAATCGGCCGGGTTCATAGCCGCGAATTTTGGCTTCGCGGGTTTTGGCGAAAACCTTGCGGACCTCGTCAAACACACCGGTGTACGTGGCCGGGTTGCTGCGGGGTGTGCGGCCAATTGGGCTTTGATCGATCTCGATCACCTTGTCGATCTTGTTCGTCCCGGTCATCTGCTTGTGCTCGCCGACTTTCACCTTGGAGCCAAGCAGCTTGCGTTTGAGCGCGGGGAGCAGTGTCTGATTGATGAGCGTGGATTTGCCCGAACCGCTCACGCCGGTGATGCAGACGAACCCGCCCATGGGGATTTTGACATCGACATTTTTGAGATTGTTGGCCCGGCAGCCTTTGAGCTCGATCGCCCCGCGCTCGCCGCCCACTGGCCGGCGATGCTCAGGGGTGGGAATCGTCAGCTCACCGACGAGATATTTGATCGTCGTGCTTTGCGTTTCCTTGAACACATCGGGCGTGGGTCCCGCGGCGACAACATGACCGCCGTGCAACCCGGCGCCGGGACCGATATCGATCAGGTAGTCGGCTGCCCGAATGCAGTCTTCATCGTGCTCGACGATGATGACGGTGTTGCCGATCTGCTGGAGACGGCGGAGGGTTTTGATCAGCCGAGTGTTGTCGCGCTGGTGCAGGCCGATGGTCGGTTCATCCAGCACGTAGCAGACACCGACCAAGCCCGAGCCGACTTGAGTGGCCAATCGGATGCGCTGCGCTTCACCGCCGCTGAGCGAACCGGTTTTGCGATCGAGGGTGAGGTAACCGAGGCCGACATCGAACATAAAACCGAGGCGCGCGGAGATTTCGCGGATGATCGGCTCGGCGATTTTCGTACCCTCTTCGCTGAGTTTCAAATTCGCAAAAAACGTCCGGGCATTCGTCACGGTCATGCGGCTGACATCGTCGATGCTGTAGCCGGGAAGGGTGGGAAGGGCTGAGGGCTGGGGACTGGGGACTGAGTCGGACTTGGCTTTTTTACGCTTCCCCGTGGCATGGGCTTCCAGCCCATGTTGGAGGTTTGTGGAAGCTGAAGATTTAGATTTCTCAAGTTCAGAGATCGTCAACACGGGCTGGAAGCCCGTGCCACTGTTGAGGTTTCCATTTGCCGTGTGCAGACGTACCGCAAGCGCTTCTTTTTTCAGGCGCGTGCCGCCGCAGATGGTGCAGGGTTGTTCGGACATGCAGCCATGCAGGCGGTGTTTGACCCATTCACTCTCGGTGTTTTCAAAACGGCGTTGGAGATTGGGGATCACGCCTTCAAACTCGATCCCGGTGCCGCCGTCCCCTTTCGCTGCGGTGCCGTACATCAATGCATCGCGGGCTTTTTTCGGGAAATCTTTGTAGGGACCGGAGTACGACACTTCAAAATCGCGGGCGAACTGCCGTAGCACTCGGCTATAGTAAATGTTCATCCGCTTGCCGTTTTTTCGCCAGGCTTCGATCGCGCCGTTTTCCAGCGATAAACTTTCATCGGGCACAATCAGTTCCGCGTCGAATTCGCTCAACGTGCCCAAACCATGGCAAGCCGGGCAGGCACCGTGGGGGGAGTTGAAGCTGAAGAGGCGCGGTTCGAGTTCGGGGAGGCTGACGTTGGGATGGACCGGGCAGGCGAATCTTTCCGAGTAGATCGCATCGACCCATTTCGAGTCCGTTCCCTGGACGGTGACGACGACAAGGCCCTGGCTCAGCCGCAACGCCGTCTCGATGGAATCGGCGATGCGCGAGCGGATTTCGGGTTTCAACACGATGCGATCGACAACCGCCTCGATCGAATGCACGAATGTTTTTTTCAAGGCGGGGATGGCTTTCCCGTTCAGCTCAATCAATTCGCCATCCACCCGCGCCCGCACAAATCCCTGCTTGTGAATCGCGCCGAACGTGTCTTTATGTTCCCCCTTCTGCCCGCGAATCAACGGCGACAGAATCATCACCTTGCTGCCGACCGGCAACGTCATCACGTTGTCGACGATCTGGCTCGGGGCCTGGGCCGTAATCACCCGTCCACACTCCCAACAGTGCGGCGTGCCGGCCCGCGCGAACAGCACGCGCAGGTAGTCATAGATCTCCGTCGTCGTCGCCACCGTCGACCGCGGATTGCTGGACGCCGACCGCTGCTCGATGGCAATCGTCGGCGGCAAGCCCTCGATCTCGTCAATATCCGGCTTTTGCAACTGGTCCAGAAACTGTCGCGCGTAAGCCGACAGCGATTCCATATATTTCCGCTGTCCCTCCGCGTACACCGTGTCGAAAGCCAGCGTACTTTTCCCACTGCCGGAGAGGCCGGTGATGACCACGACCTGATCGCGGGGGATTTCAACGTTTATGTTTTTGAGATTATGTTCCCGCGCGCCGCGGATTCGGATGAATTTGCCGTTGGAACTCATGGGATTGCGGTCCGTGGTTGCGGGGGATTCAAAGGACTTCATTGACAACGGGCCTATGGTACGGGTTCTGTAAGGATGGGGGAAGACGGCGGGATACGATAGGCGCGGCGGCGGGTCGAGTCGACAGGCGAGGAGTTGCTCAAACCGGAAGCGGAAGCCGTAGGCGACGCACTCGGCTTGAGCATGTTTTTCTTCAAATTCATTTTTATCAGTTTCATGATTTATTCACCCAACCCCTCAAAATCACTGCAACAGCCCTTGCGAACCGACGTATGGAGTGACGGTTCTGAAGACTGTTTAACCGGGATGTCCAATGAAAAAGCAACTGACCGATCCACAAAGTAGCGGATGCGACGGCACTTGGCTGGGTGACGCAGGTCATTTTCGCCGGCCGAGCCGTCGTGATTTCCTCTACGTCGGAATGATCGGTGGACTAGGGTTGACGCTCGGCGATTTCTTCAAATTGCAGAACACCGCCCGCGCGGCCGGCATCACCGACGCGGCCACCACCGCCCCGGCCAAGAGCGTCATCCACATTTACCTGCCCGGTGGCATGGCTGCCCAGGAATCTTGGGATCCCAAACCGTTTTCACCGCTCGAGTATCGCGGGCCGTTGGGCACCGTGAAATCGAAGCTGGATGGTGAGTTGCTCAGCGAGCATATGAAGCAGACCGCCGATGTCGCGGACAAACTGTGCATCATCCGCTCGATGACGCATGGCGAAGCCGCCCACGAACGCGGCACCCACAACATGTTCACCGGTTATCGGCCCAGCCCGGCAATTCAATTCCCGAGCTTTGGGTCGGTGGTATCGCATGAATTGGGCGTGAGAAATAATCTGCCCCCCTACGTCTGCATTCCCGGTGTTCCGAACCCTTACGCGGGCAGCGGTTATCTCAGCACGGCTTACGGCCCGTTCAGTCTCGGCAGCGATCCGGCTAACGATAAAGGTTTCTCGGTTCGCGATCTGAAATTGCCCGGTGGCGTAACGCCCGATCGATTCGGCAGCCGTCAGTCCATGCTGGCCACCGTGGACGATCACTTCCGCAAACTGGAAAAATCGGACTCGCTCGACGCGATGGATTCATTCTATCAGCGGGCTTACGCGATGATCAGCTCGAAGGAAGCCCGCGAAGCATTCGAGCTGTCGGCGGAGTCGGATCAGACCAAAGAAGCCTACGGTAAAAACACC
>JANXVV010000299.1 GCA_025351525.1 Humisphaera sp.
TTTTTCTTTCGGATCAAAAAACGCGTGCCTTCGGCACAGCCGCTAAAAAGTTTCCAGGAGTTTTCAAATGCAGTTGACCGGACGGAATTACATCGGGGCTCGCACGAGCCAATCGGGCACGCGGACTTTTCGCGGCGTCGATCCCGTAAAAAATGTCGAGCTCGAGACGCTTTATCACGAGGCGACCGGCGAAGAGATCGATGCGGCGGTTCGATTGGCGGAGACGGCGTTTGTGGAATATCGCCGAAAGTCGTCGAAGCAGCGCGCGGCGTTTCTGATCGCGATCGCCGCCGAGATCGAGGCGCTCGGCGAGGAACTGCTCGATCGCGCGGCTTTGGAAACCGGTTTGCCCATGGCCCGCCTGGTGGGCGAGCGGGGACGGACGACCGGGCAGTTGCGGATGTTCGCGGCGATGCTGGAGGAGGGCTCGTGGGTGGATGCGCGGATCGACCGCGCCAACCCGGATCGCAAGCCGTTGCCGAAGCCCGATCTGCGGCGAATGCTCCAGCCCCTCGGGCCGGTGGCCGTGTTCGGGGCCAGCAATTTCCCCCTGGCCTTTTCGGCGGCGGGCGGGGATACCGCCTCGGCGCTGGCGGCCGGTTGCTCTGTCATCGTCAAGGCCCATCCCTCGCACCCGGGCACTTCTGAATTGACCATTGCGGCAGTGCTGCGGGCGGCCCAAGCGACCGGGATGCCGGAGGGAATTGTCTCGATGCTGCATGGGGTCAGCCCGGAAGTGAGCGTGGCGCTGGTCAAACATCCGCTGGTGAAAGCGGTGGGGTTCACCGGATCGCTGCGGGCGGGGCGGGCGCTGTTTGATGTGGCGGCCGCTCGCTCGGAACCGATCCCGGTGTATGCGGAAATGGGAAGCATCAATCCGATCTTTATTCTGCCGCGTGCGATGAAAGAGCGGGGGACACAGATCGCGGAGGGCCTGAAAAATTCCGTCACGGCCGGTGTCGGGCAATTCTGCACGAATCCCGGCGTGGTGGTGGGGATGGATGATGCGACGATGAGCGCGTTTGTCGAACAGGTGGCCGGGTTGATGGGGGCGGCTCCGGCCGGCACGATGCTGAACGCCGGCATCGGGCGATCTTTTGCGGAAGGTGCCAAACGATTTGCGGAAACGGCGGGAGTGCGGGTGGCGGCGAAATCGACGGCGGCAACGGTTCTGCCCACGCAGGCGGCCCCGATCGTTTTCACCACCGATGCGGATCACTTCATCGCCGATCATCGGCTGCGTGAAGAACTCTTCGGCCCGGCGACGATGATCGTGACCGGTCGATCCCGCGAGAAACTGGAAGAGGTGGCTCGATCGCTGGATGGGCAGTTGACCGTGACGATTCACGCCGCGCCGGGAGAGCTGGCGGAGTATCGGAATCTGGTCGAGATTTTGGAGCGGAAGGCGGGACGGCTGGTGTTCAACAGTTACCCGACGGGGGTGGAAGTGTGCGCGTCGATGAATCATGGCGGGCCTTACCCGGCTACGACGGATTCGCGAAGCACATCGGTCGGTGGGGCGGCGATCTATCGATTTGCGCGGCCGGTGTGTTATCAGGATTTTCCTGCCGAGGCATTGCCGGAAGAGCTGCGCGAGGGAAACCCGCGGCATATCTGGAGGCTGGAGGAGAATGAGTGGAAGAGGTAAGGACGAGGGAGGGGAGGTCGCGGGAATTTCTGTTTTGCAGGTTAGCCGCGAGGCGCAGCGGAGCGTTCTCGTTCGCTTACGAACGCGCTCAACGTTGGGAGACGCGGAATCCGGTCCGTCGCCTATGGCTCCGAACCCGGCGGCGTGAGGGGGAATTCTATTGATTGCAGACGCAATCCAAGCGTCGCATCACTGCAGGGGGCGATTCAACATCGAGTGCGACACGGTCGCCGCTTTGCCCGAGTCGGGGCGGGCAGTCGTGTCGTGCTGATGCTGCTGAATGTACTTTAAGGTTTGGGCCAGCAGTAGAGCCGGGGGTTCCGCCACCGGCATTTGCGTCATCAGGTCGAACAATTGCTCGACCTTCTCGACGCGCTTCTGCAGGGAAGCGGTCGACTTGCCGAAACAATGCTCTGAAACGGTTCCATCCCCGGACCGCTGTTCCAGAACCAGATCAATCGCACACCGATCATCGTTGCTGAGTTTAACACGCATAAAAATCCCCAAACTTCCGCTAAATTCCACCGTAGATGGTCGATTGGACCACCCACAATTTCCCCTTCTTTCCCTGACGCACCGGTTCATATCACAGCAAACGAATGATTCCCGCGAATCAAACGTACATGACATCAACGCACGAACACTTACATTGTTTGCCGACCCGAGGACAAGCCTCAGGAAATAACCATATGCAGCTGTACTTCAAACGGTCAGAAATGTTTCAGGCGGACGCCGGTCTTGGAAAATAAGGCATCCGCTTTCCATGCCGACAAGGATCTATCGAATAATGATTCGAGTCGATCCACCTTCCGGCAACCGGATAACTACGTCATTGGGGGTGGGCATGGTTCGGCAATTTATTTTCACTGAGCACACGCCATCGATCCGCAAAGTAAGCGACGGCGGCATGAAGCCGTGATTTAACCGTGCCGAGCGGAATGTTCAGGATGTCGCTGATCTGCTTGTAGGGGAACTGATGAAAGTAAGAAAGCAGCAGAATTTCGCGCAGATGGTCGGGCATGTTCATCACCGCTCCCTGCACCATGCGCTGCAATTCCTCCTGCTCCATCGGTTCCGACGGCATCTGATCCGTCGATTGCATCAGGTCGAGAAATTGACCGCTATCATCGTCGCCGGGACTGATGGAAGCCTGCAAGGGGTTGGTCGGACGGCGGGCCTGCGACCGCATCAGATCGCGCGCCTTGTTGGCGGCAATCGTAAACAGCCACGGGCGGAACCGACGGGTGGGATCGAACTGCTCGGCGGACTGATGGACCTGTAGAAACGTTTCCTGAAAGATGTCCTCGGCTGCCGCGCGATCGCCTAGAAAACGGACGAGGAAATGAAATAGTTCGCGTTGATAGCGGTCGACGAGTTGGCTGAAGGTGGCTTTTTCACCGAAGCGGTAAGCTTCGAGCAACTGCTCATCCGTCCGACCTTCATGGCCAGCGGTGCCCGGTCGCATTTTAGCGGAAGCATCAACTCCATGACCGTTACCCCGAGTGACCGGGGCAGTGGAGTCAGGATTTGTATTCTTGCCGAGCGAAACATCAACCCGTCGTTCGCGGTTGGAGGGTAAGGCGTTCATTGCACCTCCTTGTCAAAAACGTTATGGTGCGCGCGGTTGTCGAAAAAAGCCAGAGAGAATCCTGATTTCGCAACCGCATTAAGCCCACAGGGCAATCGTTAACGTACATAGTATATGCCTCTTGTAAGCTCGGATACATCCTCTCCCTCGATTTTTAGCTTTGACCCGCCCGCGCTGGATGCCGAGTTGGCTTCATGGGGTTGGCCGATATTCAGGGGCAAACAACTGCGCCAATGGGTTTTCGACCGGCTCATCATCGACCCCGCGGCGATGACCGATTTCTCGAAAAAAAATCGCGACGACCTGCTGCAAAAAATGCAGTTCCTGGCCGCCTCGGTGATTCGCCGACAGGATAGCTCGGATGGCACCCGCAAGCTGTTGCTGGAATGGCCGGGCGGGGCGACGGCGGAGACGGTGATGATTCCGGATGGCGATCGGCGAACCGCCTGCGTCAGTTCTCAGGTGGGCTGTCCGGTGGGGTGTAAATTTTGTGCAAGTGGCCTCAACGGCATGAAGGGAAACCTCACCGGCGGGCAGATCGTCGAACAAATTTTCTGGCTCAACAAAATCTTCGCCGAAGAGGGCCATCCCGAGCATCGGATCACCAACGTGGTGTTCATGGGCATGGGCGAGCCGATGTCGAACTATGCCAACGTCATGGCGGCGGTGCGCATTCTGCATCACCCCGAATGCCTGAATCTCGGGGCTCGACGGATCACCATCTCCACCGTCGGTGTGCCGGCGCGAATGCGCGACTTGGCCGATGAGTATCTGCCGATCAACCTGGCCATCTCGCTTCACGCCCCGAATGAACCTCTCCGAAAGCAGTTGATTCCCTGGGCGGAGCATTTTTCGCTGGATGAGATTTTAAGTGCGGCCAGGTATTATTTCGATCGCACCGGTCGGGAAATCACGCTGGAATATATTCTGCTGGCCGGCGTGAACGATCGACCGGAACACGCGCGAGAACTGGTGAAGATTTGCCGTTCGCTGCGGGCGAATGTGAATCTGATCCGGTACAACGAGGTGGAGGGATTGCCGTTTGGCCGACCGAAGTCGGACGATGTGCTGGTGTTTCAGGAGATCCTTCGCGGGGCGGGCGTGAATGCTCACGTCCGCAAATCGCGCGGCCGCGATATCGACGCCGCGTGCGGGCAACTGCGGCGTAAGGAACAGGAGACGAAGACGGTCTCCCTGAGCGTGCTCCCGATGTCCTCGTGAACCGATTTACGTAGCATGGGCTACCAACCCATGTTTTTAATTCAAAAAACATGGGCTGATAGCCCATGCTACATAAAGTTTTGCAGGTTCTCAGAATGACAGGTCTCAACGTATTTTGGGTCTTTTGAAAAACTGGTGGCATGGGCGTCTCGC
>JANXVV010000468.1 GCA_025351525.1 Humisphaera sp.
AATCCGCCCCGCCCGTCTGATCGATGCCCCGACACTCACCGCTTTCAACGCGGCCATGGCGTGGGAGACCGAGCGACTGATGCTCGATCCGGCGTTGCTCGCGGCGGGGGTGCTGGCGGGATTGGCCGACCCGAATAAGGCGAGGTACTTCGTTGCGGAAGCCGATGGACGGGTGGTCGGGCAACTGATGTTGACGCTGGAGTGGAGCGATTGGCGGAACGGGGTGATCTGGTGGATTCAGAGCGTCTACATCGAGCCATCGGCCCGGCGGCAGGGAGTATTCACGACGCTCTATCGCCATGTGGAGCAGCTTGCGAAAGCCGACGGCGCGGTGGGATTGCGGCTCTATGTCGAGCAACATAATCACGCGGGCCAACAGACTTATACGCAACTGGGCATGAAGCTGACGGAGTATCGGGTGATGGAGCGGATGAATCTGTAGCGTCCGATTGCAATTCGCAAGTGGAGGCACAGCCGCTAAAAAAATTCATCGGATTTCCGGATGATGAGCGGTTACGCCCGCAAATGCTTTAGCCCTTGTGCCGCCGCCATCGATCGATCGGGAAGTTCCAGCGGATCCAGCGTGACCCAACCGGCATAGTCGACGGCGTCGAGATTCGCCAGCAGTTGATCCCACTGAATGTCGCCGCGACCCACGATGGCGGATTTGGTGCGGCGGTTGACGCCGCCGATCGCATCGCGGCCACGCACATGGCGGATGTGGGAACCGAGGCGGGAGAAAATTTCATCCATCGACCATTCATCGCCCAGCGCCGCCGCCGGATCGAGATCGACGCCGAACCACGGACACCGAACCTGGCGGAGGGTTCGGTCGATTGCGGCGAAGCTGGAAAGGTCGGTCCGGAAGGCCAGCATCACGCTGTACCGGTCGGCCAACTTACCCACCTCACCGAGCGCCGCTTCCACCTGTGAAACGAACGCCGGATCGGGCGGTGGATTGGTGGAGACAGGTTCGGTGGCCGGGACCGCAAACGATTCGGGGAGCAGAATCAAACCGGCTTGTTTGGCGGAGATGGGAGGCGGCGGTGTCGCGGTGCGCTCGGGTTCGGGGAGCGGCCCGAGATCGATACAGACCAGCGGCGCGGCCAGGCCCACCGCCGCTTCGAGCGCGCGATCCAGGCCGTTCAGAAGGCGGTCGACATCCGCGCCCGGGCCGAAACCTTTGGAGCCGAGATCGACCCGCAGCCCCACGAGTTGCTGGTTCTGGGCGGCCAGCAACTGGCGAAACTCTCGACGGCCCGTACCGCTCAAATCGGGGATACGCAGCGCGGGACCGTAGGCATCGAACTGCAACCCGGCAAATCCCATTTCGCGGGAAAGCCGCAACGCCTCGCGGGGATCACCGCTTAACGTGGCGGCGACTATCGAACATCGAATCGAACGCATGAAGACAGTCTATCCTCTTTTTTGAACGGGCCAAAGCAAACTGCGACTTTCAACCGTATTGGCGGCAGGGGCTGCCGCCCTCCAGCCGCCTGATTTCATTCATCACAGCGGTTGCCCCTTCGCCGAAGTCGCCGAGCGCGGGTAGCGATGGCTGGTGAGGGAGACCTTGCGAATCTCCACAATCACATGATGGGTGGTCTCCGGCAGGGTGACGGGATGGATGATCGGCTCGCCTCCGCCAACCGTTCGGATCACTTTGATGGCAAGGGGCAATTCCTCGGTGATTTTCGCTCCCTTCATCGCCAGCAGTTTGCCGCCCTTTTTGACGAGCGGCAGACACCACTCCACCAGAAAGTTCATCGTGCCGACCGCGCGGGCAGTGACGATATCGAACGTTTCGCGCGCCTCCGAATTGCCGACATCCTCCGCCCGCAATGATGAGACGGTGACGTTCGCCAGTCCGAGTTCCGCGATGGCGGATTTGAGAAATGCCGCTTTTTTCTGGGTCGACTCGATCAACAGAACCGTCACATCGGGCCGTGCAATCGCCAGGGGAATGCCCGGAACCCCGCCCCCGCTGCCGACATCCGCCAGGTGATGGGCGATTCGCGGCAGAAACGGCAGCAGCGTCAACGCATCGCCCACATGCCCCACCTCGGCGGCGGATCGACTCTCAATCCGCGTCAGATTCATCTTCTCATTGGCGGACAGCAAAAGGTCCAGATACCGCGACAACCGAGCAATCTGCTGATCCGTTAAAACTAAATCGGCGGCTTGGGCGAGATGGTTCCAAAGAGTGGCGGGCATCAGCGCACACCGCTTTCCTTCGGCGTAGAAAGATTCAAACTCGACGAAGCCGCGTGCGATTCCATCGCCGGTTCGGGCTTCCCTTTCAGATAGTGATCGAAAAAAGCCACCGCCTGCTCTTCGGCTTTTCGCTTCACTTCCTTCGACCAGCCGCCATGCAGACCGTTCTCGATCGGCACCAGTTTTTCCGGCACGCCGGCTTTTCGCAAAGCCGCATGTAGCAACTCGGCCTGCTGGAAAGAGACCACCGGATCGAGCGTGCCATGAAACGTCAGCACGGGCGGGCAGTTTTTGCAGATGTAGGTAAGCGGCGATGCCGCCAGCACGATCGGGCTGTCTTTTTCCGCACTGCCGAGGAAACGGAGCATCGTCGTTTCCATCCCTTCGTGGAAATGATTTCGCCAGAGAAAATCGACCATCGGCGTGACGTTCCAGTGGACCAGATCGACGGGCCCGTAATAATTGACGATCGCCTGCAACTCCGTCGCGCCGGGTTTCACGGGATTCTGACGGCTTTCGCGCTGGGCCTCCTCAAACGCCATCAACATCGCCATGTGCGCCCCCGCCGATTCACCGGTGCCGCCGACTTTGGTGGGGTCGATCTTGAATTGCCCGGCCCGTTTTTTCAGGAAGACCAACGCGGCTTTTGTGTCATCCAGCGGCGCGGGGAAAGTGACTTTCGGCGCCAGACGATAATTGATGCTGGCCGCGACATAGTCATGGCGGGCCAGATCTTCGATCATCGGGGTAAGCTTGGATTTATCGCCGACATGCCATGCGCCGCCGTGGATGCACAGGATCAGCGGAAAGGGACCGGGGCCTTGCGGGATGGCCAGATCAAGCTTGATCTCCGTACCATTGATGGTTTGAAAGACAATGTCGCGCTGGATCGTGATGGGTGGGACTTCGGCCCGAACGGAGACGGAGAGTCCGAATGCCATCAAAAGCGCGCACAGCGCAGAGCGAATGCTTCCCAACTTCTTCGTGATTTTAAATTTTGAATTTGGCATACGACTTCTCATTCACTCGCCCGGAATATAACTGATCACCCCTTCAAACGGGCTGCTCGCGGTGGCGTAGCGCTTCTTCGGAATCCGGCCGGCCTGATGCGCCAACCTTCCCGCCTCCAGCGCATGTTTCATCGCGGCGGCCATCTTCACCGGGTCTTTCGCGTGGGCGATGCCGGTGTTGAGCAGCACGCCATCGGCCCCAAGCTCCATCGCGATCGCCACATCGCTGGCGGTGCCGACGCCGGCATCGACGATGACCGGGTACGTCGGGTCACCTTCTTTCAGTGTCTCCAGACACAGCGATATATTGAGCGGGTTCAAGATGCCCTGCCCGGAACCGATCGGCGATCCGGCGGGCATCACACTGGCCGCCCCGGCTTCTTTCAATCGGCGGGCGGCGATCGGATCATCACTGCTGTAGCACAGCACCGTGAACCCTTCCTTCACCAGTTCCTTCGTCGCCTCAAGCGTACCAACCGGATCGGGTAGCAATGTTTTTTTATCGCCGAGTACTTCCAGCTTCACCCACCCGGCGCCTTTGTTCCCCTGTTTTTCCAGAAGATCGCGCCCCAGCAGCGAGACGCGAATCGCATCTTCCGCCGTGAAGCATCCGGCGGTGTTGGGGAGAATGATGTACTTTTGCAGGTCCAGAAAATCCAGCAGACTGCGGCCTTCTTTGTCGACCAACCGCTCTCGCCGCACCGCGACGGTAACGACCTGACAGTCGCTGGCCTCGAGCGCCCGGCGCATCAGGTCATACGTCGCGTATTTGCCGGTGCCGACAAACAGCCGATTGCGGATTTCAAAATCTCGAATGCGGAAAGGGTCCATAGGTCGCGAGATTATAGGGGGATGAATTAAAAAAGCGTATGGACTGTTTTTCAAAACAGTCCCTCCCCCGTTCCATCACATTTGAATTTTCCGATCCCCTCCCCCCATGTACTCATGGGGGGAGGGTTAGGGTGAGGGGTTTTTCTTCGTAGCGAAAAGACTCCGCATTTCTCGACTCGGCAGAAGAAAAAGGCAAGACCCCTCACCCTAACCCTCCCCCCGGCGTACCGGGGGGAGGGGACAGGAAAGCCGAAGGCGATCGAGCTTGCATTGGCTCGCCATCCACCGCACCATGCTTACCGCATGTCGATGCCGGTCATTTCCATCCCCGCGCTCTCCGATCAAACCCTCTGGCTGACCGTCGCCGGCATCGGGGTGGTGGTGTTGTATCTGATCATGCGGCCACGCAAACGGAAAGACCCGCTGTCGCGCCCGCCCACCTTTCCGTTGATCCGTCAGCGCGATGTGGAAGAGCAGATGTCGAATCTGATCGTCGAACTGGCCGCGATGGCCCGGCAAATCACCGGGCAACTCGACACCCGCGCCGCCAAGTTGGAACTGTTGATCCAGGAGGCGGACCAAAAGATCGCCGCCTTGGATGCCGCGACAAATGCCGCTGCGAAAGGGGTTGATTTCAAGGAGTTGGCGGCTTTAGCGGAACCGCGCCCGCCGACTTTACCCCCCGTTGAAAACCCGGTCGAGACACGCCATGGGGAGATATACGGGATGGCGGATGAAGGCCGTTCCGCACCCGAAATCGCAAAGTGCCTGAATCGCCCCGCAGGTGAGATCGAACTGATATTGGCCCTCCGACGACGCTAAAAACATTCGTTTAGCAGTGGCTCGGAGGGCCGCGTTTTTCCCCTGATTCCACACCTCAAAGAAACTTCCGCGCGCACTCGCCGTCTGATTGTCGTTCATTATTGATAACCGGAGCGACCCATTGACCGAGACCGACGAGGAACTGGTCCTCAAAAGCCAGGCCGGTAACAGAACGGCATTCGAGGCACTCGTGCGGCGAACCGCACGTCTGGTGTTCGCACGGCTTTACCTCGACATCGGCCGTCCCCGCGATGCCGAAGATTTGGTGCAGGAAACGTTCCTCCTCGCCTGGCGGTCGATCCGACAGATGACCGACCCGACGGGATTCCGACCCTGGCTGTTGTCGATCGCCCATACCGTCGCGATCGATTCTGCGCGGCATGATGGCCGAAAAAAGCGCAGCGGCAACCGGGTGAATGGTGACGTGCTCGGATCGATCCCTGCGGAAACGCCCGGGCCAGCGGAGGCGGTGATGGCGGAGGAGTCGCGGCAAAATGTACTGGCCCTGCTCCGCGACCTGCCGGAAGAATATCGGCTCCCCTTGATGCTCCGATATCTGAACGATTTTGATTACCAGAC
>JANXVV010000410.1 GCA_025351525.1 Humisphaera sp.
ACGAGTTCGACGTCGGCGGGGTAGGACATGCCGAGGTTGAGGATGGGGAACTCACCGAGTAACCCGATGTCCGCCAGCACGTGATCCAGATAGGGCTTGCCCATCCCAGTGGTGATAAAGCCGATTGGGGAGGTAGTTGCCAGTTGCCAGTTGCCGGTTGCCCGTGAAGATAATGCCGCATCTTCGTCTTTACTGGCAACTGTCAACTGGCAACTGGCCACTCTGGGGTATATCCGGTTGATCCCCACCTCCCGGGCCGTCTTCATCGTCGTGGCGTAACGGTCGGCGACGCCCAGCTCTTTCTGCCACGTGCGGGGGGGCAGCAACACCGTTCGCTCGACGGGGATCGTCGCGGTCTCGAGCGTTTGACGCTGTTTCGTGTTTAACGTGGGAAACTGATTGGGGTGAGCGATGACCGTACCGCCGCCGTCCGCGTGGGAGGTCGTGACGATGTAACCGATGTATAAACCCGCGCTGCGGGAGAGCTTGAAGGACAGATCGATCCAATCCTTCAGTTCCTGCGGGCCGCCCGGTTCGACCACCGGAATGCGGAGATGCTCGTACAAAAATCGGCTGTCGGCGGGCACCTGCGTGCTGTCACACCAGGGATCATCCCCGGTGATGATGACGACGCCGCCCTCGGGATGCGCCCCGGCCAGAGTGCCAAGCGCCAAAGCATCCGCCGCCACGTGCAGGCCGACGCTTTTCATCACAACGGCGGTGCGGCAAGGCAGCATCTGCGAACCGTTCGCCGCCGCCGCGCCGAGCGCTTCGTTGTTGGCTTGGAAGGCGCGAATGCCCTTGTCCAGAATGAGCTTGCTGAGATCGCCGAGGATATCGAAGAACCCGGCGACGGGTGAACCGGGGTAACCGGTCATCAGATGGATGCCGCCTTCCACTTCAAGGCAACCTTTGACGAGCAGTTCGTTGCCCGTGAAAACTTCCCGGCCGCCGCCGGCGAGAAACCGTGGATCAAGTGCCATAATCTGTCTGTCCTTCAGGGGGAAGCGGGGAGCGGGAAGACAAGGCCTTCGCCTTCTCGCCCGCGACTCGCAACGTGGCTTACGGCCAGGGGATTGCTCCACCAATCGGCCGCAGGAGACGTCGTTTTCGCACCACTGTTTAGAGACCCCCTGATCGATCCGGGATTTCATGGCCGGATCGACCGTTCACATTCCACCACCGGGTGGAACCGTATGATTATCGGCAAGTGGCCGACAACTGCGACACATTGTATCCGTTCGCCGGAAGAAAAGGCAGTGGCGGCGAAAATCGATGTCGCTTCAAATTGTGGTGCGGGCTTCCAGCCTGCTTCCGAATTGCACGCTAAAAGCCCGCACCACAATTCAACCTGAGACTCGGCCTACACCGGCCTGCCGTTTTCGCCTAAACTATCGCAACCTGATGTCCATCATCCGATTCATCTTCTGTCTGTTTTTTCTGCTCGATGCCTACTGGTGGCGGGTCGCCGACCGCAAGCTGCGAAACCTTCACAGGGCCCGCGGGTGGAGAGGTTTGCTGGCGGTGTTCATGATCGGCCAGGCGACGCTGTTGTTGTCGCGGTTGATGCCGCCGTCCTGGTCCCGGCAAATCAACGGCCATGTGCCGCTGGCTCTCATCGCCGGCCAATATCTGTGGCATCTGGGGGTGCTGCCGTTCTGGATCCTCGGCGGCTTTATGCTCCGCGGCGTGGCGCAGGTGACGCGATTGAAGTCGCACCGCCGCAAATCCCATACGGTTGATCTCTCAAATGACCCTTCACGATTCCGCGAGGACCCCACGACTCCGCCCGTGCCAGATGTGCGGGTGCCACAGGTCGCGGTACTCCGAGACCTGTGCCCTTCGACCGGCGAAGACACAGGTCTGCGAATACGCCGACCTGTGGCACCCATCGACCCCCACCATGAGTGCGGGCGGAGTACCACGAATCCCTCGCCGCTGCATCTCACTCGTCGCCAAATGCTAAGCGCCGCGGCGGTCGCGGTGCCGCCTCTGCTGATGGGCGGGTTGGCCGGTGTGGCCCTGGCTCAACTGGGCCGATACCGGGTGCGGGCGTTCGATCTGTTCATCCCCGATCTGCCCGCGAAGCTGGAAGGGGTGACGATCGCCCATCTGAGTGATTTTCATGCCGGTCGATTCATGACCCGCCGGAACATGGCCCCGATCATCGACACCGTGAACGACATGAAACCGGATCTGGTGCTGATCACCGGCGACCTGATCGACTACGCCCTGATCGATCTGCCGCCCGCCCTCGAAGCCTTGAAACGGCTCAAGCCCAAGTACGGCCTGCGGGATGGGCTGGCGATGTGCATGGGGAATCACGACATCATCGAGAACCGGTTCGACTTCAAGCGCGAGGCCGAAGCCGCCGGTTTTCCGATTCTCGCCAATGCGGCCCGCTACGTCGAAGTGAACGGTTGCCCTATCCAACTGATGGCCATCGACTGGTGCAACGGCGACCGAACCACCAAAGCCGCCGACATGACCCGTGCCGCCGTGCAAAGCATCGCGCAGCTGCGCGACCCCGCCGCCTTCCCGATCCTGATGGCCCACCACCCCCATGCCTTCGATGAAGCCGCCAAAGCCCGCCTGCCGCTGACGCTTTCCGGTCACACCCACGGCGGGCAAATCATGGTCACCCCGAACTTCGGAGCCGGTTCGACGATGTTTCGCTACTGGTCCGGCCTGTACCGCAAACCCAACGGTTCGCAACTGATCGTCTCCAACGGCATCGGCAACTGGTTCCCGCTCCGCGTCAACGCCCCGGCGGAAGTGCTGCGGCTGACGCTCCGCAGCGGGTAGGGTGGGCGGACCCGCCCACCGCCGTCCACCACCTGCTGCTCAATGATGAATGACAAAATTCGAATTCACGAATCAATGATGAATTCACGAATGAGGAAATGACGAAACGAAGATTTCGTTTCGTCATTCGTGATTCATCGGCGGACCCTGCCGGGTGCCACGGGTCGCGGTACTCCGAGACCTGTGTCTTCGCCGGCCAAAGGGCACAGGTCTGCTCCGAAAATGAACCTCGCGGATCGCGTACCGGCGTTGGATCTCGGTTCAGCCTGCCGTCCAAGGGCACAAGGTGTTGGCCGGCTCACGCGGCCGGCTTCAGTT
>JANXVV010000414.1 GCA_025351525.1 Humisphaera sp.
TACTCCGAGACCTGTGCTCTTCGGCCTGCCAAGACACAGGTCTCGGAGTACCGCGACCCGTGGCACCCGACAAATACGTTTACCGCGACCCGACTATTATATTCCGCATCGCCAACACGGGCTGGAAGCCCGTGCCACAACTTCCTTTTATGAACGAATGAAAATGAAAATTGACACTCCACCGCTCCAAGCCATCACCGTTTATTGTTCTTCAAGTGCGCACGTCCCGCGCGTTTATTTTGACGCCGCCGAGCAATTGGGTCGGGCGATCGCCGACGAAGGCTGGTCGCTCGTCTACGGCGGCAATGCCTGCGGTTTGATGCAGGCCCTGGCCGATGGGGCGCGTGCCGCGAACGGCAAAGTCATCGGCATCACGCCGCAATCGCTGGTGGATAAGGGGTTCAGCGATGACCAGTGCGATGAACTGATCATCACGATCGGCATGCGCGAGCGAAAAGCCATTCTCGAAAGTCGCGGCGACGCCTTCATCGCGTTGCCCGGCGGCTTGGGAACGTTCGAGGAGATTTTCGAGATCATCGTCGGCCGGCAGTTGGGATACCACACCAAGCCGATCGTCATCCTGAATATCGCCGGCTACTACGATCCGCTTCTGGCAATGCTGGCGCACGGGGTGGAGCACCGTTTTATCAAGCCGGCGAGTTTGGAGTTGTTTGAAGTGCGAGATGACGTCAGTTCCACAATTCATTCGTTGAGACAGAGAGGTAGGAATAACGAATGACGAAATTCGAATTCACGAATCAATGACGAATGATGAATTTCTGAATGCAGAGCGAAACCTTGTTTCGTCATTTAAACATTCGTAAATTCGTGATTGATTCGTGAATTCGAATTTCGTCATTCGTCATTCTCCCTTCCATTTGCCTGCCATATCATCCAAGGCGTGGGATCGCATTGGCCGATAGAGCATTAAACGATGCAGCGCAAAGATTTTTCCATCACCACCGCCCTCTGCGTGTCCCTCGTGGTTCACGGCGTGGGGATGATCGCGCTGACGGAATACGACACGCGCAGAGATGCAAAGCTGCTCCGCGGTCAACCCTTCAATCTTCGGCAATGGTTGACGCAACATCCGCGCGGCGATGATCGTCCCACCGTTTCTGAAGTGCCGCAGCCAATTGTCGCGCAGGCTCTTCCTGAACCGATGCTGCCGCCGCTTCCTGAATTTGATGAACTGTTCGGCGAGCGCGGCGCGAAGGGCAAGGCGCTGAACGCATCACTCGGTGACCAACTGATGCAGGCCCAGCAAGCCCCGCAGGAACAAGCCGCACTAACGCCCAACCCCGGAGCATCTGACAGCGGCCCGAGTGAGCGCGGTAACGAGGGCACCGGTGAGCCGTCACACAGCACGCCCAAGAGTGCTGCGAATCAATCGCCGGCAATGGTGCTGCTCCCCTTCGGCATGCCGGTCGACCCGAATGCACCTTTTGGCGCACCTCTCGCCCCGGCCCCGCCACCGCTTCCTCCCAAACAGTTTCAGGCCGAGTCGCACCTGATCGGCATCCCCACGCCGAGTTCAGATCCTTCGCCGATCAAGAGCGCAGTGGCGATGGAGAATTCATCGGCCACCCGACCAGTCGAGACCGCATCCACCACCCTGCCCTCCGATGTCGCGATGGCCGCGCCCACCACATCGCCCGTCACGGATGTCGCCACGACGCAACCTGTTCCCACCGCACGCAATGAGCCGCGCCCGGAAAAAATGTCCATCGGTCAGATTCCAACGACCACACAGCCGACGCTTGTAAAAGTTCCCACCACCCAGCCGCACGATCGAACGCCGCTGCTTGCCTTGGCCTCAGCTTCCGATGGAATTCATCTCCCGGAAAATCCCAGCGCGAATTCGCCGGGCAGCAGTGCCTCCTCCCACTCCGGCGGTGGCGAGACGGGCAACCAAAGCGAATCGGAATCCGACCCTTTCAGCAAGACATCGACCTTCACCTATCGCAATGGAAAAGTGGAGGCGCGCGATGGCCGCAAGGTGAAAACGGTGCGCCCGAAACTCACCGAGGCGGGAATCCAGGCGGTCATCGCGATGGAAGATCCGCGGGTGATTCTCGCGGTCAATATCGATGAGCAGGGCAAGGTGACCGGCGTGGATTACGTGCGAAAAAGCGGCAGCAACGAAGTGGATCTCCCCACCTATCTGGCGGCCTGGAAGTGGGAATTTGAGCCGTCGAAAGATAAGGAGGGACATCCGAAGGCGGATGCGTTTGTCATCCCGTTTGTGTGGCGGTAGATCACTTCCAACCTCCTCTTCGCAACCGCACCTGATTTCCTCTATCATCCGGAAATGAATCTCCCGTATCTGACTCCCGACTTCCCCGGCATCGGCGGCTCCATCAAGCAACGCCCAGAAGACTTCTTCGTTCAGGAAATCCCCCTCTACGAACCCAGTGGTGAAGGCGAACACGTCTACTGCGAAATCCAAAAGATCGGGCTGTCGACCTTCGACATCATCCACCGGTTGGCGAACGGTTTAAATGTCCCGTCGCGCGATATCGGGTACGCCGGTTTGAAGGATGCCCGGGCGGTGACTCGGCAGATATTCTCCATCGCCGGCACCACTGAAAAAGCCGTGATGGGGCTGAAGATCCCGGACGTGCAGATTCAGTGGGCCGTGCGGCATGGTAATAAGCTTCGGACGGGCCACCTGACCGCCAATCGTTTCGCGATCAAGATCCGCGACGTCAACCCCACCGACGTCGTCAAACTACGGCCAGTGCTCGACGTGCTCGAAAAGCGCGGGATGCCGAATTTCTTCGGCGAGCAACGCTTCGGGCGGCGCGGCAACAACGATCTGCTCGGTGCCGCACTCGTGCGCGGTGATAACGTCGGATTGCTGAAACTGCTCCTCGGCTCGCCCGACACGGCGATTGATGACAAGCATTCGCTTCGCGCGCGCGGGCTTTTTGAGGGACGCCAGAACGACGAATCGATGAAGCAATGGCCCCGCCGTTGCGGGATGGAACGGCGGGTATTGGCGCGATTGATCAAAACTAAAAAGCCCGGTTCCGCCGTCCGCGCCATCGACGAAAAGCTCCGCCGATTGTGGGTGTCCGCGCTGCAATCGCGATTGTTCAACGAAGTGCTGAGTCAGCGATTAGCCGCGATGGATCAACTGATGGACGGCGACCTCGCCTACAAGCACGACAACGGCGCCTGCTTTCGCGTCGAGCAAGCCGTCACGGAACAAGCGCGTTGCGAGACCTTTGAGATCAGCCCCAGCGGCCCGCTGCTTGGCTACCGCATGTCGGTGCCGGGCGGGGTGCCGTTGGAGATCGAGCAGGCCGTCTTCGGTGCCGCCGGACTGACGGCCGGTGAGTTCAAGCACGCCGACCGCGATCGCGTGAAAGGTGCCCGCCGACCCCTCCGCGTCAAGCCCGAGAATATCGAACTCGCCGGCGGGGTCGATGAACACGGTGCGCACATCACCGTGGCCTTCACGCTCCCCGCCGGTTCGTTCGCGACGATCCTATTGCGCGAGTTGATGAAATCGGTGGAGTCAACGGCATTGGATTCCGCCCCGGAAGATGCGGAAGAGGATGTCGAGATGGGAGAGTCTGTCGAGGAGTAGATATAAAACTCTCAGACCTCCCCACCATATCGTACTCCCCAGATTTCCCCGGTTATCGGACCCGCGAACCTTTTGCCTCACGATTCGCCGAAACGTATCTCTTCATTAAGCCGACCGTATTCAACGGGGCTTGAAGGAACAGGAGCGGCGAACGTGGGCATCAGTTTGAATTCAATTCAAAATCATCCGATCGCTCCGAACGGAGCGATCACTCAACCGCCAACGCGCCTTCAAGGTGTCGCCGTCGTTGGGCCGATTGCACCACTCTCGCCGGTGAGTGTGAAACGCGATTCGGTCTCCGTGAATTCATCAGGATCCGAACGATTCGGTCTTTCGGAAATCGGAGCGGCTTTGGAAACTCCCGCCCGAATCAGCAACTCGTTGGCGACCGCCGATCAGGCGCTCTCCACCCTCGATGAACTTCTCGGAAGCGTTCACTCGACGCTCAACGCCGCCCAGCCCGGCACCGCCGTCACCGATCAGGCGTCGATCCATTCCACTTTTGCAAGCATCGATCGACTGACCAGCACGACCACGTTCGGCGGACAAAAACTTCTCGACGGCACATTCAGCGTCTCACTCAACGGCGCAACCTTGTCGATCCCGTCGTTCCTCACCGCGACTTCACAAAACCCTTCGGTGACGACCGTCACTACGTCTCTCCATCAGGTCTCCTCCACCCGAAAGCAGATTGCCGATTTTCAGACTCAGGCGATCCAACCTTTCACGGAAGCCGGGCAATCGGCACTCGCTCATTTGATCGCGTCGCCCACGATCGACCATGCGGATTCGGCTGCGTCGAACGCCGTGCTCACCCGCGCGCAATCGCTGCTTCAACCGGCGGCGACTCTCAACGCATTCCGACCGAGCGCGGAACACGTGCTTGACCTTCTCCGCAATGTTCACGCCTCGTCACACCTCTAGCGCCCACCCAGGATCGAGCAGTGTTTAAACTCAATAGAACAGTATTCGCCGCTTGCGGCTTAGCCGCGTCACGACGTCAAGGCATTCCCGGCGCCGACCGCTTCGCCTGCCGCGCCACCTTCATCGGAAGCCCAAACAAATCGATGAACCCCCGCGCCGCAGTCACGTCGTAACCTTCCATGCTGAAGCTCGCCAACTTGCTGTCGTATAAACTGTGCGGGCTCACCGCCGTGATCGCCTGTGCCCGGCCTTTAAATAATCGAATCTTCGTCGAGCCGGTGACCGTCGCATTCGTGTGATCGATGAACGTCTGCAGCGACTCGCGCAGTGGATGAAACCACTGCCCATAGTAAACCAGTTCCGCATATTTCAAGGCCACCTGCTGCTTGTAATGAAGCGTGTCGCGTTCGATGCAGATTTGCTCCATCGCCTTGTGTGCTTCGTAGAGGATCGTGCCGCCGGGCGTTTCATACACGCCGCGCGACTTCATGCCGATCAACCGGTTTTCCACGAGCAGCGCAATGCCCACGCCATGTCGACCACCGATCTTATTCAGCTCCGCGATCAACTCGTGGGCCGGCAGATTCTTCCCATTCACCGAGATCGGATTGCCCGCTTCAAAACCGATCTCCACCACTTCGCTCTCATTCGGCGTCTTCTCGATCGGCGCGGTCATCGTCAAACATTTATTCCAGTTCGGCTCCTGATCCGGATGCTCGATCTCCGCGCCCTCATGGCTGATGTGCCATAGATTCCGATCCTGGCTGTAAATCTTCGTCTTGCTCACCGGAATCGGCACGTTGTGTTTCTCCGCATACTCGATCGCGCTTTCCCGATCGCGCAGCTCAAACGTCGGATCCTTCCACGGCGCGATGATCTGCAAATCCGGCGCGAGTGCGAGATACGTCAACTCAAATCGCACCTGATCGTTCCCCTTCCCGGTGGCCCCATGCCCGACGGCATCCGCCCCCGTCTGCCGTGCCACCTCCACCTGCTTGGCCGCGATCAATGGCCGCGCGATGCTGGTGCCCAGCAGATAATCCTGCTCGTAAATCGCGTGCGACCGCAGCATCGGCAGGCAATACTGCTCCGCGAACTCCTGCCGTAAATCCATCACCACCACTTCATCCGCTCCGCTCTTATACGCCTTATCGGCGATCCCCTTCAGCTCATCCCCCTGCCCCAATTCGGCGGCGAACGCGACAAGCTTCACGCCGGGATAGCGCTCTTTCAGCCAGGGGAGGATGACGCTGGTATCGAGGCCACCGCTGTACGCGAGGACGATTTTTTTAGGGTTCGCCGAATTCATCAATGCTCCATTCCAAACTCGAAAAAACTGTGACGATTGAAGGGCCGAAGTATAGAGACTTGCATTCCGGCGAAAAGACCCAAGACGGGATTCACCGCGATAAAAAATGAACGCCGTCCGATCGTGTTCGATCCCTCTCCAGCCGCTTGCGGGTTAGCCATCCGCCCCTATAACCATGCCCATATGATCGTCGTTCACACCCTTGCCGCCTGCCGTGCCGAACGCCAAAAGCTCGGGCGACTCGCGTTCATCCCCACCATGGGCGCGCTCCACCCCGGCCATCTTTCCCTTTTTGCAACCGCCCGAAAACACGCCCCGCACGTTGCGGTCAGTCTCTTCGTCAACCCCACCCAATTCGGCCCGACGGAGGATTTCACCAAATACCCGCGCCCGATCGAAACCGATCTGGCCCTGTGCGAAGCCGCCGGTGTCGATCTGGTCTTCAATCCTTCCCCCGAGGAAATGTATCGCCCCGGCACACCCGATCTGGTGGTCGATGTCCCCGGCCTGACGAGCATTCTCGAGGGCAAACATCGCCTCGGTCATTTCAAGGGCGTCTGCCTGATCGTCACCAAATTATTCAACATCATCCGCCCTGACGCGGCCTTGTTCGGCCAAAAGGATTTTCAGCAACTTCGCATTCTCACCGCGATGGTGGAGGCGCTCGATCTGCCGGTCGAGATGGTGTCATGCCCGACCTTGCGCGATGCGGATGGTTTGGCGATGAGCAGCCGAAACCGGTATTTGTCGGCTGAAGATCGCGTGCGGGCGCTGTCGATCACGCGTGGATTGTTCGCCGCCGAGGCGGAATTCAAGCGGGGCATCACCCAGACCAACCGCCTGATCGCGACGATTCAAAAACCGATTCTCGAGCAACACGTCAACATCGATTATGTGGCAGCCGTCGATCCGGTGACACTGAAAAATATCGAGGTCGTCACCGGCCCGACGGTGCTGGCCGTCGCGGCGCGCGTGGGCAAGACGCGGCTCATCGATAACCTTGTGATCGCATGACATGATCGCATGACCCCCTACCCGACACGCGTCGATTCTCCTACAATCCCCCTTAAAGATGCTCACGAAACTTCTGAAAGCGAAAATCCACCGGGCCACCGTCACCTTCACCGATGTGAATTACCACGGCAGCATTACCATCGACACCGAACTGCTGAAATCCAGCGGCCTGCTGCCCAACGAAGCCGTTATCGTTGCCGACTGCGACAACGGCAATCGCTTCGAGACCTACATCATTCCCGGTGAGCCCGGCAGCGGGATGATCGGCATCAACGGCGCTGCCGCCAAGCTCACGCAGGTCGGTCATCGCGTGATCGTGATGAGTTTTGTTTTGGCCACACCTGCCGAAATGGAAACGCACCGGTCGCGCGTCGTGATCGTCAATGAACGCAATCAATCGACCGAAGTGATCGAACACCAAACGATTTAACATGCTTCAAGAACTCTTCCGCATTCCCGGCACCGGCATCTCCATCCACGGCTACGGGCTGATGCTCGTCCTCGGGTTTTTACTGGCGATGCAACTGGCGAAATTCCTGGCGGTGCGCAGCCGAATCGACCCGGAAATTTTCGTCAACGCCGGATTGCTCGCACTCGTCACCGGTGTGATCGGCGCGCGGGTTTCGCATGTGCTTGAAAATTGGAGCCAGTACACCGACCCGCATCGAACCGGCCTCGCCAACTTCAAAGACGCCATCAACCTCACCAGCGGCGGGCTGACCTACTACGGCGGGTTTCTGCTCGCGACGCCATCGCTCATCGCCTACGCCCTTTACAAAAAAGTCCCGCTTCGCACCGGCATGGATATCATCGCCCCGGCACTGATGATCGGCCTCGGCATCGGTCGGATCGGATGCTTTCTCAACGGCTGCTGCTACGGGGTCGAGTGCAATCTCCCCTGGGCCGTGCAATTTCCTTATTACAGCAACACCTACCTCGAGCAGTACCGCGACAGGGAAATTCAACCGGCGAGGGAACTGTTGTATGACTCCCCCTTGGGCGTGCAGTTGAAAGACCCTGATCTGGCGAAGCAGCAAGGCTTGCAGAAGCTGATCGCCGCCGAGCGATTGAAAGTGCATCCGGTTCATCCGGCCCAGTTGTACAGCACCATCACCGCTCTTTTGTTGGCGGCGATTTTTGTGGCGTTTTATTCGTTGCCGCACGTGCCGGGACATGTTTTCGCACTGATGTGCGTGTTGGAAGGCGCGACGCGATTCCTGCTGGAGATGCTGCGCGTCGAGCCGGGCGTCGGTCCCACGATCGGTGGGATGTCGCTGAGCTTGAGCATGTGGATCGGCGTGGGATTGGTCGTCACCGGCAGCGCGCTCTGGATCGGTTTCAGCAGGGCTGGAGGGATGAATCAAGGTGGCATGGGCGTTCCGCCCGTGCTTTTTTCTTAAGAAAAG
>JANXVV010000415.1 GCA_025351525.1 Humisphaera sp.
TCTGGGGATCGCCTCGCCCGGCGTGGCGGTCAGCAGCCAGCGGATCGAGTCGATGAAGCTGATGCGGTCCGGCGTCACGCCCTGTTGCCCGGCCGCCTTCACCATCACGGCCCGCACCAGGTTGTACACCAGGCAGTACGCGGCCAGTTCCTTCCTGATGCCGTCCTCTGTTTTGCATTTGAGCTTCCGCATCTTCGGCGTGGTCTTGAACTCGTTGAAGTGGGTCTCCACCTGCCAGAGCACGTTGTACAGTTCGGCGATCGCCTCCGCGGGGTAGAGCACCGGGTCCAGCAGCGTGATGGCGATCGTGATGGTGCGAGTGCGCATGCCTTTGGCGGAGATCGCATATTGCAATTCCCGGTTGGCGGAATTGCGCCGGCAGAACCTCCTGCTTCAAAAGCGGATCGAACAGTTGAAAGCCCATCTTCGGTCCCGTCCGCCGGGTCCGCCGACGTTGCCGGCGTTTGTGAAGCCGGTGTCGCCGCCACGGAAAAAGCGCAGGCCCGAACGTTCGGACTTGCATGAAGCGGCATTGCGGGCGGTGCCGGGGAAGATCGATCGGACCACGCCCCGCTGACTGTGGCCGTCCAATGACAGCTTGCGTCTGAGAATCTCAAAATGATTCACCGTCGACATCCCCGGCCCCCGATTCGATTCCCGGTTCCACAAACTTACGGGAAGCTTTAACCACGGAGGTTATTCCTCTTCGTTCCTCGGCTTGTAATCCTTCACGATCTGTTGCTGTACCTGCGGGGGAACCGGTTCGTAGTGGCTCAGTTCCATTACGAAACTACCTTGGCCGCCGGTGACGCTTTTCAATTGGCTCTGATACTGCATCACTTCGGACAGCGGCGCTTCGGCTTTCACCATGGCCATCCCGCCGGGCAATAGATCGGTCGCGTGAATGCGCCCGCGCTTGCCGCTGAGATCCCCGGTGATCGCCCCCATCTTGTCCTCGGGAATCGTGACCGACATGTTCACAATCGGCTCGAGCAATACGGGATGGGCTTTGGCGAAGGCGTCTTTGAACGCGAATTTGCCGGCAGTTTTAAACGCGATTTCCTTGCTGTCGACCGGGTGGTGCTTGCCATCGGTGACGATGACCCGAATGTCCTGCATCGGGTAACCGGCCAGCGTGCCCTGTTCGTAGAGTTCTCGCACTCCTTTTTCGACGGCGGGAACGAACTGACCGGGGATGGTGCCGCCGAAAATTTCGTTGACGAACTCGAGCCCTGTGCCGCGCTCCATCGGTTCGACGCGGAGAAACACTTCGCCGAACTGACCCGACCCGCCGCTTTGCTTTTTATGGCGATGGTGTCCCTCAGCCAGGAGGGTAATGGTTTCCTTGTAGGCGATCTTCGGCGGTTTGGAGTCGACGTGCAGCCCGCGATGCGCGAGGCGTTCGAGCACGAGGCGAAGGTGCAGTTCACCGAGGCCGTTGATGACAACTTCATGGGTATCGCGGTCGGTGTGCCATTTGAAGGTAGGGTCTTCCTCGGCAAAACGGGTGAGCAGGGTGCTTAGTTTTTGTTCATCCCCGTGGGCTTTGGGGGTAATCGCCAGGCCGTACATCGGCGTGGGGAATGCCAGGGGTTTCAGATGCAGGCTGTCGAGCGCGTGATCATCGTGCAGCACGTCGTTGGCATGTATTTCCTCGATCTTGGCCACCGCGCCGATGTCGCCCGCGATGATCGTGTCGACCTCCGGGTGATCCTTACCCTGCAAGTGAAACACATGACCGAGCTTCACGGGCTTTTTGTTGTGACCGATGATCGCCATCGTATGGCCGTTGCACTTTCCCTGGTGAACGCGGAAAAGCGCCAGCTTGCCGACGAACGGATCGGTGGTCACCCGAAACACGTGAGCGATGAGCGGCTTTGCAGGATCGTTGATGTAGTCGAAAGGCCGCTCGTTATCGTGATCGCCCTCGCCTTTGCCGGTGAGGAATTCGCGCGGGTTGCCTTCGAGCGGGCTGGGGAAATGCTGTACGATCGCCGCCAGCAGCTCTGTGACGCCGATGCCGGATTTGGCATCGGTGAAAAGGATCGGGATGACGTGGGCATCGTCCATGGCCTTTTCAAAAGCGGGATGCAAAGCCGAATAATCCGGCTCTTCGCCGCCCAGATATTTTTCCATGAGGTTTTCGTCCATCTCGACGATCTGATCGAGAATCGCCGCATGGCAACGGCGGACGGAGTCGAAATCACTCTCGCCGGTATTGCTCAGCAGGCAGTCGGCCACCGCTTTGCGACCGGGCGCGGGCAGATTGATCGGCAGGCATTCCGCGCCGAAGGTTTCGCGCAAACTCGCGATAAGCTGCTCGAGATGTATCTCGGGCATGTCGATTTTATTGACGATGATCGCGCGCGGCAGATTGCGTTCGCGGGCCGCTTCCATGATCCGCCGCGTCACCACCTCGATCCCGTTCTGCGCGTTGATGACCACCGCCACCGTCTCCACCGCCGGCAGGCAGGCGATGGCCTGACCGAGCAGATCGGGTGACCCGGGCGCGTCGATCAGGTTGATGCGATGGCCCTGATAATCCGCATGAAGGACCGAGGCGTAAATCGAATGCCCGTGCTCTTTTTCCTCCTTTTCAAAATCGCTGACGCTAGATTTATCGAGCACCGAAGCCTTGTGTTTGATCGTGCCGCTGGCGAACAGCAGGGCATCCACCAAGGTGGTCTTACCGCTGCCGCCGTGACCGGCGATGAGGACGTTTCGAATCTGGGACGTGGTATAGGAAGGCATGAGGGGGACTCCTTCGCAGAGAATCCAATGGGACGATGAACCGCGTTAAGTATAGAGAAGCGGGGGAGTTGAGCAACGAATAAATTCGCCGCTCAATCTTCAAGATACTCAAGAACCGGGATGCTGACGCCCCGGGGCGTGGGAATCGCCTGTGCCGCCTGGATGATCGGCACGTCCAGCAAAGTGTTCACCATCGCGATCTCATCGCAATGATCGCGCTTCGGGCAGCGGACGCAATCGCTCCAGACCTTCAGCGGCAGGGATTCCTTGGGCACCACTTCGAAGCCGAGTTTCTCGAAGAAGACCCGCTCGTAGGTGAGGGACATGAGCTTGCGAATACCCAGACGACGCGCTTCATCAACGGTCCACTGCACCAGTTGTCGACCGATGCCTCGACCAATGTAGCCGCTCTCGACCGCCAGCGATCGCACCTCGGCGAGGTCGGCCCAGATGATCGTCAATCCGACGCAACCGACGATCCGCCCGTCGATCTCGAACACCGCGAAATCGCGGATGTCCTCGTAGAGCTGCGCGAGATTTTTGAAGAGCATCTTCCCCAGTTCGGCATGACTGTTGATGATCGCCTGAATGACGGGGACGTCGTGAATGGTCGCGGTTCTAAGCATGATCGGCCAGCAGAAAAATAAATTCGATCTCCACGGAAGCATCGAGCGGCAAGGTGTTCACGCCGACCGCCGCCCGAACGTGCTTCCCGTCGTCGCCGAATAATTCGATCAGCAATTCACTCGCTCCATTCGCGACGGCAGGTTGTTGGGTGAAGCCGTCATCGCTGCTGATAAATGCGCCGACCCGCAGCACACCGTGCAGTCGATCGAGAATGCCTTCGCCCGATGCCGCGATTGCCGCCAAGGCATTGATCACGCACTGACGGGCCGCGACTTTGGCGATATCCATCGGGCAGCGCGAAGGCACCTGTCCGATGGCGATCAGTTTGCCGTCGATCATAGGCAATTGCCCGGAGACGTAGACGAGGTTTCCGATCGCCTTGGCCGGGACGTAGGCTCCGAACGGGCCGGTGATGGAAGGTAAAACGATCTGGAGGGCCTCCAATTTTTTTCGGATCGGCGCTAAAACTTTCATCGGAGACTCCGTTGATGATCGGACGACGGCATGGCGCAATTGTAGCGGGGCCTGTCCGGAAAAAAAGAATCGCCGTGCGTGACAAGCACGCGCGGCGACCCGGGAAGGAAGGAGGCTCGTGAAAAAGCGCGTGCTATTGCACCACGCCGTTCGTTTCATCAAAAAGCAGGGTTGAGGTCTGATTGGTGGCGGTCAGCACACCGGTGGCGAGCGTATAAATCCATCCCACGCCAGCCCCTGCGCCTGCTGCGACGGTGATATTGCCGTTGAGTGGGTTCTGCGGTGATTTGACGACATACGGCCCCAATTTTCCCGAAGCGGTGGTATCGACGGCCCCGCTCAAATTCGTGGTCGACTGAAATTGAGCCCACTGATTGGCGACCAGATCCGGAAGAATATCGTTATGCTGAAGCTTGAATAGAAGAACCTGGGAGCGGAGGGTTTTCATCTGTTCCATCAGCGAATTTTTTCGCGAGGTAACCGCCGCATTGCTGAATTGCGGGACCACGATGGCGGAGAGAATCCCGAGGATAATGACCACGATCAAAATCTCAACCAGCGTAAATGCACTGCGAGAACGGTTGGCATTCGAGCGATCGAAGGAAGATGTTGTGAAACGTTCGGCGCCCATTGCGGTGACTCCGGAAGAATTCGGTGATCCCTGCCGCACGGTGACAGAGGTCCTGTCTTTAGTATCGAATTGCCGAAGGAGTGAAGTCACATGGACGTTGAAAAAAAAGCCTTCGCGGGCGGCAAATCGGGTCAATTGCTCGGTCTGTGCCGACTATACGGGATCACAGCACTCAGAGCCTTTAATTTTTTTCGTAGCCCCTGCTACGACAAGCCCAGCCGTGTTCCTAAACATGCTTTAAGAGCACTTAAAATCATGCGTGGAGCGACGATCGATCTTCCCGTAGTGCAAGCGGTTTGGCGAGCACTTCGGTCAACAGCCATTGGGTGCGAAGCGATTGCGGGCGGAGCAACTTTGCCAACTGAGCGGCGGGCGAGGGACTGGCGTTGGGCGATTTTGGCGAGACTTCCCTCGCCGGCACGGCCGTCACCGAAGTGGGAACAAACGGCACGGCCGGTACGGGCTTCGGCTTTTTGAGAACCGGTGCAGGGGGCAACGGCGGGGGCATCGTGATCAAACGGGGCGGGCGCGGGAGCATGACCGGACGGGGAGAAGCAGGAATAACTTCGATACGCGGTACGATATTTAACGGTAATACTTCCCGCGATAGAGTCGTCTGCGCCGACTGCTGGCGACTCTTTAACGCCATCGAGAGTTTACCGATACCCCAAAGGATGAACATGAAGACGCCAAAGATCAACTTAATCGGAATGACTTCATTGTCGGCCAGAATGGGAGTAGGAAATGTCATTGGCTTCTCACTCGCTTTTGCGGAAAAGAGGAATTGCTAAAGGTGGCATGGGCGTCCCGCCCGTGCATTTCTTCGCGAACAAGCACGCGAGGGACGCGCATGCCACCTGCTGCAATACTCAAGAATCAAATCAAGAAAGACCCCTCACCCTAACCCTCCCCCCGGCGTACCGGGGGGAGGGGATAGGAAATCAGGTGCGGTTTCCTTCGGCGGGTTTGGCAATCGCCTCCCGCATCGTCGTGTCGGCCTGGATATTTTTCATCTTATAAAAATCGAGCACACCGAGATTGCCGTTGCGGAAGGCTTCGGCAATCGCCTTGGGCACTTCCGCCTCGGCCAACACCACTTCGGCGCGGTTGGCGGCCTGCTTGGCGATCATCTCCTGCTCGTGGGCGACGGCCATCGCCCGACGCTGCTCGGCTTCGGCCTGGAACCGCCGTTTGTCGGACTCGGCCTGGTCGGCTTGCAGCTTCGCGCCGATGTTTTCACCGACATCGATATCGGCGATGTCGATCGACAGAATCTCGAAAGCCGTGTTGGCATCGAGACCCTTGTGCAGCACGGCTTTGGAGATGTGATCCGGATTTTCCAGCACATCCTTGTGATCGATCGCCGATCCGATGGCGGTGACGATGCCCTCACCGACGCGGGCAATGATGGTCTCTTCAGTGGCGCCACCGACCAGCCGATCGATGTTGGTTCGCACGGTCACGCGGGCTTTCACCTTGAGCTGAATGCCGTTCTTGGCAACGGCGTCGATCGTCTGCCGTCCCATGGCAATGGACGGCACATCGATCACTTTCGGGTTCACGCTCGTCTGAATCGCCTCGAGAATATCGCGGCCGGCCAGATCGATCGCGGTGGCGGTCTTCCAGGAAAGATTGATGTTCGCCTTGCTGGCGGCGATCATCGCGGTGATGACCCGCGGCACATTTCCCCCGGCGAGCATGTGCGATTCCATCTCCACCTGCGACATCGAAAGCCCCGCCCGCATCGCCTGAATGCGCGAATTGACGATCATGGTGGCGTTCACCTTCCGCAGGCGCATCCCGACCAGTTCGAGCATGTTGACCTTGGCGCCGCTGACGAGCGCGCGGACATAGAGGCCAATGAATTGAAACGCCGTGAAGAAAAAAACCAGGACGACGACGAGGAGGAAAACAAGGAAGGCGATGAGGAGATTACTGCTGTCGGCTGCGAGAACGTGCATG
>JANXVV010000429.1 GCA_025351525.1 Humisphaera sp.
ATACCCCATCGACGAGAACCGCATCCTGAACATCGGTTTCTCCATGGGCGGGGCGGCGTGCTGGCAGTTTGCAACGCACTACCCCGACGTGTGGGCCGCCGCTTCACCCGGCGCGGGGTTCGCCGAGACGCGCGAGTTTCTCCACAACTTTCAGAACGAAACGGTTCAACCGACTTGGTATGAGAAGAAGCTTTGGCACTGGTACGACTGCACCGATTACGCCGTCAACCTTTTCAATTGCCCGACGGTTGCGTACTCGGGGGAACTGGACGGACAGAAGCAGTCGGCGGATATCATGGAAAAATACATGGCCGAGGAAGGGCTGAAGCTGGAGCGCATCATTGGGCCGAAGACCAAGCACGCGTATGAAAAGAATGCGAAGATCGAACTCGACAAACGGTTGGATGAGTTGCTGGCAAAAGGCCGCGATCCGATCCCGATGAAGATTCGGTTCACCACTTGGACATTGCGGTACAACCGGATGTTCTGGGTGACCGTTCGGGCGATGGATCGGGAATGGGAGCGGGCGAATGTGGATGCCGAGATTTCAGGGACGAACATCAAAGTGACCACCCGAAATGTCGCGAGACTGGTGCTGAGTTTCCCACCGGGCAAGTCGCCATTCAAAGCGGGAGATCAGATCACGCTGATGGTGGATGGCACGAACGTACCCTGCGAAACTCATGTTGCCGCCGATGGCTCCTGGGGCCACGTGCCGGTGAAGACCGGAGGAAAATGGGAGGGAGCAAAACCCGACGATGAGGAGGGCCTTAGAAAGCGCCACGGCCTTCAAGGCCCAATCGATGACGCCTTCATGGAAAGTTTCCTGATCGTCCAACCCACCGGAACGGCCGCCAATCCGAAGGCCGGCGCATGGGCCGTCGCCGAATGCAAACATGCGATCGATCACTGGCGCAAGCAATTTCGCGGCGAGGCGCGCGTGAAAAAAGACACCGATGTCACCGACGCCGACATCGCCGATCACCATCTCATTCTTTTCGGCGACCCTTCCAGCAACAAATTTCTCGCCCGGTTGGCGGGAAAGTTGCCGATCCTATGGTCCGGAAAAGAGATATTGCTCGGTTCGCAAAAATTCGCCGCCGATCATCACGCCCTGATCGCCATCTACCCGAATCCGTTGAATCCGAACCGCTATGTCGTTCTGAACAGCGGCTTCACATTCCGCGAATACGACTACCTCAACAACGCCCGGCAGATCGCCAAGCTGCCCGATTACGCGGTGATCGACGTCGATGTTCCCGTGAATGCCCGCTCGCCGGGCAGTGTGGTCCAGGCGGGATTCTTCGGGGAGCGATGGGAATTGTTGAGCGATCATGAATAATACAAGTTAAACAAGTTATGTGTCACGTCGCCCCGCCCGATGATGCCCGGTGGAGGCTCGCATGTTGAATGGCCTGATCCGATTCGTCTCACGTCTTTTTTCCCGCACACCTCGGTCGCCCCTGATGGAACAGGGTCACGGGCAGGCGGTCGCGCCCGGCGCATCGCTGAAGCAAGGCGAGAATTCTCGCTTGATGCACCGGTCGCTGAAGCCTCGCCTGATGGCGGTGGACCCGGATCCCGCGGTGCTGAATTTCATCACCAATATCGCGTCTCCCTGGTACAGCGTGATCGGCGCGCGCGATCCCGGCTGGGCCAAGGCCTGGCTGTTGCAGCATAAAGACATCGTGGCTTGCGTGGCGGGTGAAAAACTGACGAGTGCGCTCGGCGTCGATCTGCTGGATCGCTGCCGTCATCAGCAACCGTCGATGTTGCGCGTGCTGGTCACGGCAAATATCGACGGGGCCGACACGGTTCGCGCGCTGCTTGGCGGGATCGCCCATCGGTTGGTCGAATCCCCGATGTGCAAGGAAAATCTGGGCATGGCGATCAATCCGATGTATCTGCGGGCTTCGTCGGTCACGGTCAGCGAGCGGCGGAAATTGCTGGCGGCGTGAAGAAAATGGAATTGAAAAGACGCGTTTGCTGAATCAATCAGGCGGGGTCACTTCAGTGACCCTGTCTTCAACACGCTTCGACGGAAGTAGATTTGTTTGAAATTGATGTGGGTCGTTGCGGAATCCGGGTCGTCGCTTTCAGCTCCGATCCCGGCGTGAATGACGCAATGTGCGACATTTACATTCTTCCACTATTATTCCCGTTGATACGCCTTCCCCAGAGCCGCCGGTGAACCGCTTTTTCCGGCGACGCCGGCCAGGGCGGCCAGGCTGACGACATAGGGGAGCATTCCGAACATGCGCAGTGCGGCGGGGGAGAAATTATTTCGGGTTTCAAGCTGATTGGCCAGGGCCCGCACCAGGCCGAAGAACAATCCCGCCGCCACAATTCCACCGGGGTTCCATCGACCGAAAATAACCATCGCCAGCGCGAGAAAACCGATGCCATCGGTCATGTTCTCGGTGAAGGATCGATTGTACATGATCGACAGATAGGCACCGGCCAAACCCGCGCAGGCGGCACCGAAGAGGATCGCCCGGAATTTTCGCCGTTGAATGGGGATGCCGGCGGTGTCGGCGGCTTGCGGGGCTTCACCGATGGCAGTCAGTTCCAAGCCGGCGCGTGCGAATCGCAGATAGATCCAGATCAACATCGCGATACATGGCGTCAGAATGATGAGCCATTTCACGTCGATGCCGACCACGCGATTCGCCATCTCCGGCGGAATGAGTTTGTAGATCATCCCAGTCAGGCCGAGCGAGAGGAGATTGATGCCGGTTCCGGTGACGATTTGATCCGCTGCAAAGACGAGGGTGGCGAGCGCGAAGGGCAGGGCGAGAATCATCGCCGCCATAATCGCCGCGATGATGCCGGCGAACGGGCCGTGCCAGGCATCCGCGGCCCAACCCCCGAGCGCACCGGCCAGCATCATTCCCTCAATGCCGATGTTCACAACACCGGCGCGTTCGACGACCAATTCCCCCAGCGCAGCCAGAATCAGCGGCGTGGCGAAATAGAGAACGGCGGGAAGTAACTCTACGAAATGGACCATTCCAAAAACATCTCCGCCTCAAAGGTCGACAGCCTGATGTTGGGCTTCCGCTTCGCAGGCCGATCGCGGCGAACCGCCTGATCCTCAAACAGCGGCGATCGATCGGATTGACTCACCTTCAAACCCTGCACCGGAGCGCGGCGGGCGGGGACGATTTGAACCTTCGGCATTTTCGATCCTCCTTCGGTTCGGCGACCGGAGGAGAGATACGATTGGATTCATAATGACGCAAAAAATAATTTCCGGTCCCC
>JANXVV010000480.1 GCA_025351525.1 Humisphaera sp.
GCTTTTCGGATTGAAAAACGCGTGCCTTCGGCACAGCCGCTAAAAAAGGTTGAACTCTCGGCCCGCCTACTTTCGCATCCACCAGATGCACGTCAGAATGAGTGCAACCACCAAAACCATCCATCCCCGGATTCTCCGCGAACGCCGTTGTTCCCACCCTCGCCGCACCGTGCCGATCACCCCGATGTAATCCACCTGCGCGCCCGGCACAAACGGCTGCGTGAAATCCTGATGATTCCCATGGCTCCAAAACGGTCGACGCCCCAGCGCTAACCGTTCCCGCAAATGACCGATGGTGGAGAGATTGGCCCGATCCGGGCTGCGCCAGAAAATCGTCACGAATTCAGAGGGGCTGGTCGTCACAAATAAGCAATTTTATGATATATTCGGTGCTAAAAACGTAACATTATGTAACAAAACGTAACATTATGTAACAAAACGTAACATTCGCTCATACCCTGAAAATCGCACCCATCTTTTTCCCGAGCAGCGAGTTCGCCGACAGGATGGTCAGCGTCAGCAGCGCCATCGCCCACACGCCCAAAGCGCTTGCGATGTACGGCCCATCGCGCAGCCGTTGAAACAGTTCGTAGATCGCCTTGGTGATCGGCCAATAGGCGGTGCGCTGGGCGAGGATCAGCGAGTCGCTCACCTCCAGCATCGCAAACGCAAACGCCAGCAACCCGCCGGCGATCAGATTTGCGGCGATCAATGGCAGGGTGATCTTCCACATCGTCAACGCGTTGGAGGCGCCGAGATTCCTCGCCGCCCATTCCAGATCGACCGGCGTCTGCTCCAACCCCGCCACCGCGCTGCGGACCACATACGGCAACCGTCGCATGGCGTACGCGATCACCAGCAGCAACGTCGGGTTTTCCTGCACGTTGAACAGATTGCGAATCGTCGGCCAATGGGCAAACCAGTTCTGCATCTGCAGGCTGATGCCAAGATACCCGAACGCCAGCACCAGTCCCGGCACCGCCATGGGAAGCATTGAAAGGTTGTCCAACAGATGTCGGCCGCGCAGGTTGGATCGAACCACCATCCACGCGATCGTCAACCCCAACGCCAGATCGAGCACGGTGCTGAGGCTGGCGTATTTGACGCTCATGATGACCGAGGGAAGAGCCGTCTCGTGGGAAAGCCCGCGGAGGTAATGCTGGGCGGTGAACACCTTGGGCAACGCGGATTGATACCACGCGCCGACCCCGCTGATGCTGAAGAGAATCACCCCGATATGCGGCATAAGGGCCAGACCGCTGACGATCAGAAAAGGGGCGAGAACCGGGAGGCTTTTCCAGAAGCCGAGTTGCCGGGCGGTTCCCTGCGTGGAGGCTTTCGTCACCGCCGCATCCTGCCGTCGGCCAAGTAGCAGCTTGCCGATGACGTACAGCAACACGCTCGTCACCAGCATGACCACCACCAGCGCATACGGCAGCGGATTGCCTTGAACCTGAGTGATGCGATTGAAGATTTGCACGGAGGTCACGTGGTAATAGTCGAACATCAACGGCGTGCCGAGCTCGGTGAAACTCCAGATCAGCACGATGGTGCCGCCCGCAAAAAGCCCCGGTCCCATGAGCGGCAGGGTGATGCGGCGGAAAATCGTCCAGCGCGAAGCGCCGAGATTGGCGGCGGCCTGCTCCATCGCCGGATCGAGGTTGGCAAGTGCCGCCGATACGTTTAGAAACAGGATGGGGTAGAGGCTGAGCGCTTCGATGATCACGATGCCGAACAGCCGTGCTTTGCCGAGCCAATCGACCGGTGAATTCATCGGCACCAGACCGGCGTGTTGGGCAAGGCTGGTCAACACTCCAAACCGACCGAGGATCTGCCTCATCCCGATCGCGCCGACAAACGGCGGTAAAATCAACGGCACCAGCAGCAGGGCGCTGGCGATGCTCTTTCCCCAGAAGTTGAATCGCGTTGATAAAAGTGCGAGCGGCACGCTGATCAGTACGCAAAGCGTCGTGACGCAAATGGCGATCGTCGCGCTGTTGAAAAGCCCCGATCGAAATTCGTGATCCTGAAATACGGCGGCGACGTAGGTCAGCGTAAATGCGCCGGGCTTGCCGCCCTCACCCGTGCCGAAGAATGCCACTTGGAGTACCCGGCTGATCGGCCATAGCAGAAACGTCGCGAAGGCAAGCAGCAGCAGAACGAAGATGAAATACTGTCGAAAAATTCGCATGGAAACTCGCGTCATCAAATCTTCGTTGAGCGGTAGTCCCGGAGGGACACGTTTTCTTCAGATCGAGGAAAAACGCGTGCCTCCGGCGCGCCGCTAAACGATGAACTCAACGACGCGCCTCCTCTCTGAGTTGTCGATATTCCGCGCGAAAATCATCCGTCCACTTTCGCTGCAACTCAAGGCGCTTGGCAGGTGATGCACCGCTCCACTCAAGCGCCTTTCGGATCGCCTCTTTCTGATCGAAGGGGAATCGACCCAGCTTCGCATCCAACTCCGCCGCGCGGGGCGAAGCGAATATCGCGGCTCTCGTTTCCCGCAATTCATCCAGCAGATCGATGCAGGAAAATTCGATCAACTCTCCCAGAATCGCGAACGTCTTTTTCCGGGCGGAAGAGGTGTTGAAGCCACCCGCCTGCTCGAAAGGTTTCACCTTGTCCGTGAAGTTTTCCGAATGAGCGTAGACCGAAGGCACGATCGGCAAGCGACGGAGCGCCGTTTCTTTCGGCCCGCCAGGTGCGCCCGGGCGGGTGTTCCAGAGTCGTTGCGCTTGCGGGGTGAGAACGAACTCGATGAATCGAATCCCCAATTGCCGATGCGGCGCGCCTTTGACCAGTGCGATCGGGTCCGGATTGATGGCGGTTGCGCCGATGGGTTCGATATATCCCATGCGCGCTTCACCGATGGCATCGACCTGGGCACGGCCATGAAAGTCGATGCACATCGCCGCAGCCGCATCGCCGCCGGCGACGATGCCGGGGATCGCCTCGCTGCTGCCGGTGAACAATCGGGCGTTGGCGGCCAGCTGGCGGATCAACCCCATGCCGTCGGCCCATCCATCATCCTCACTCCGACCGGCGGCTTTCGCATCGGCCATCGCACGCTCGGTGATGACCATGAAGACTGTTTTAGCGGAAGCGCTGCGGGTGGGGTCGGCCATCACCAGCCAGCCGCGATACTTCACATCCGCCAGATCGCGCCACGTTTTCGGAGCGGGTGTGCCGAGATATTTCAGGACATCCTTATTGTAGAGGATGCCGAAGCTGGACAGGGCCGATCCGAACCAGGCGGGAGGTTTGGCTTTGTCGTAGAGCGCGACGCCATTCAGATCGGGTTGCGGGAAGGCGTCGTGCATCAGGCCCGCATCGAGTTGAACGGGCTCGAGGTAACCGGGCTTTTTGAGCTGTTGATCGAATAGATAATCGCCCCCGCCCCAGACGAGGTCGACATCGATCGGGGCTTTGGCGGCGGCGATGTCGTCGAAGTATTTGACGGTGTCGCTGCCGCCGTAGAAGCGGTAATCAACGTAGGCGGGCTCACCGAATTTCTGCCGGTGCCATTCGGTAAACGCCTCGGCGAATTCACGGCGGATCCCTTCGAAGTGGGCGGTGATGATGATGAGCGTGTTGGTCTTGTTACCCGTGGGGATGTTCGATGACTTTCCCATTCCGAGGCGCAAGAGGAAGGGGGTAATCAGGGTGATGAAAAACAGGAGGATGAATAGGTAGCGGCGCATGGCGGGTTTTATCGTGGGGGAAGTTTCCCCCGGCGTGCCGGGGGCTATGTAGGGTGATTGTGATTTTAATCGGGTAAGACGATGACATCCTCCGGGGCGAATTCGATGGTCAGTTCAGGGGGGACGGAAAACAGCGGGTGGGTGCTGATGACTTTGAGGCGTTGATCGTTCACGAGGATTTCGTGTTCGCTTGCTTCGCCGAGAAAGGTGGTCTGCATCACCTTGCCGTTGAGACGATTGCGACCTGCGACGGCTTCGCCGGTCCCGATGCGAATTTGCT
>JANXVV010000448.1 GCA_025351525.1 Humisphaera sp.
GCATGGGCGTCTCGCCCATGCATTTTTTTTCGGCTGGAAAGCACGGGCGAGACGCCCATGCCACCCGGATGCCATTGCTCGAAATTCAAAACCTCTCCATTCAATTCGGCGGCCTGTTGGCCCTGAACGATTTCAGCTTCACGCTGGATCAAGGTGAACTCGTCGCGCTCATCGGCCCCAATGGCGCGGGCAAAACCACAGCCTTCAATATCGTCACCGGCGTGTATCCACCCACCCGCGGTCAGATGCGAATGAACGGCCATCGGATCGATGGCCAATCCCCCGTTCAACTGAACCGGCTGGGGTTGGCCCGCACATTCCAAAACATCCGCCTTTTTCAAAATCTCACGGTGTTGGACAACGTCATCGTCGCGCTGAATGGCTCGGCGGAAGAAGGGCTTCTCAGTACTTTTTTACGAGGCCCGAAATTTCATCGCGAACGAAAAAATTCGCACGCCATCGGAATGCAGTTGTTGGAGACGATGCATCTGGCGGACGCGGCGGATCGCTTGGCGAAGAACTTGCCGTATGGCGATCAGCGACGGCTGGAGATTGCCCGCGCCTTGGCCACCGGGCCGAAAATCCTTCTGCTCGACGAGCCCGCCGCCGGGATGAACCCGCAGGAAAAGAGCGAGTTGATGATTCTCATCCGCTTCATTCGCGATCATTTTAAAGTCGGCATCTGGCTCATCGAGCACGATATGAAACTGGTCATGAGCATCTGCGAACGCATCACCGTACTGGATCACGGTGAAACCATCGCCGTCGGCACACCGGCCGAGGTGCAGGCGAATGCGAAGGTGATTGAGGCGTATTTAGGGTAGATGTCCGTTGTCCGTTGTCAGTGGTCCGTTGTTTAAGAGAAGAAGTCTGTTATTCGCATTTTGCCTTTAAAAAACTGACAACGGACCACTGACAACGGACCAATTAACATGCTCCTTTCCATTCACAACCTCTCCGTCTCCTACGGCGCGATCCGTGCATTGCACGATGTTTCATTGGAGATTGCGCGGGGGGAAATTGTGACGCTGATCGGTTCCAACGGCGCGGGCAAGACCACTTTGCTGCGGACGATCAGCGGCTTGCTTGTTCCGACGGGCGGGTCGATCGATTGGGAAGGTGATGCCTTGCTCATCGGGCAGCGACCCGACCAGATTGTGCGGCGGGGGATCAGCCATTCACCCGAAGGACGGCAGATCTTCGCGAATCTGACGGTTCGCGAAAATCTCATGCTCGGAGCCTATCAGCGGACCGACCGCGCGGAAATAGCGCGAAATCTGAACCGCTGCTATTCGCTCTTCCCGGTGTTGGCCGACCGCAAAATGCAGCGCTCCGGCACGCTGAGCGGCGGCGAGCAACAGATGCTGGCGATTGGCCGGGCACTGATGCAATGCCCGCAACTGCTGCTGCTGGATGAGCCCTCGCTGGGGTTGGCACCGCTGGTCGTGCGAAAAATTTTCGACATCATCCGCGAGATCAACCGGGAGGGCGTCACCATCTTTCTGGTTGAGCAGAACGCGCATATGGCGCTGAATGTGGCGCACCGGGCTTACGTGTTGCAGACTGGCCGGGTGATCCTCAGTGACATCGCAAGTAAATTGGCGGAGAATCCGGAAGTGCAAAAGGCGTATCTCGGCGGGTGATCGTATGATCGAAGTCAGGCTGGTCCGACACCATCTCACACCGATCCTCACCGATCGCGCCCGGGGCATGCGCGATGAGGTTGCCGAGGCGAAGCTGTGGTACTTCCTCTGCAATCGCCGGTTGAATGGGTTCCGGTTTCGGCGGGATCGGCCGACCGGGCCTTTCGCGGCTCAGTTTTATTGCTTCGAGGCGAAACTGCTGGTGGACCTGGTCACCGATGCACAGTCTTCCCAGATCGAAGACGACGCGGCCAGAGCTCATTGGATTCATTTGACGGGACATCGTCTGCTGCGAATAAACTCGCGCGAGGTGCATCAACATCTGGTGACGGTCCTCGGGACGATTCTTCAAAACTGCTGCGAACGTACCGGAGCGTGATCGCAATCCAAGCCGGGACTGCGCAGGGCGCGTTGCTTCCCGCTTCGTCCCGGCTTGGAGAGGTTTGAATCAGTCGAGCGACGCCAGTTCTTTTTCGCTGGCTTCCCCGCTGATGAACTGTCGCACGATCGGATTATCGCTCGCCTGAATTTCCTGCGGCGTACCCTGCGCTATGATCTTCCCCTCGTGCAGCATCACGATTCGATCGCCTACCTTAAACGCGCTTTGCATGTCGTGCGTCACGGTGATGCTCGTCACTTTTAACTCGCGGCCCAGTTTGATGATGAGCTGATTGATGACATCCGAACGCACGGGATCGAGCCCGGTCGTCGGCTCATCGTAGAGAATCACTTCCGGATCGAGCGCGATGGCCCGGGCCAGCGCCACCCGCTTTTTCATGCCGCCGGAGAGTTCGGTCGGCAACTTCAGTTCGATGCCGCTGAGTCCGACGCGGCGCAGTTTGTCCGCCACGATCTGCTTGATTTCCGCCTCGGTTTTGCGGGTGTGTTCCCGCAGCGGAAACGCGATGTTGTCCGCCACATTCAGCGAGTCGAACAGTGCGCCCATCTGAAACAGGAATCCGATGCGTTGGCGGATTTCCATCAGCGGTCGTTCGGAGAGCGTGTCGATGCGGTTGCCGTCGAACCAGATTTCACCGCTGTCGGGCTTGAGCAGGCCGACGATGTGTTTGAGCAGCACGCTCTTGCCGGTGCCGCTGGCTCCGATAATCACCAGGCTTTCCCCGGCTTCAATCGACAGCGACACCCCGGCCAGCACGTTCAACCAACCGAAGCTCTTCGAGACGTTTTTCAGTTCGATGAGTGGGCGGGGAGAGGACTGAGGAATGAGGACTGGGGACTGGGGCATGGAGATTATACTTTCTGTGCATCACGTTGTCCGGCGACGGCTGCGCGAGGCCCCGAGGGCCTGTGATCTTCCACGTAGCATGGGCTACCAGCCCATGTTTTTAAATTCAAAACATGGGCTGGCAGCCCATGCTACGAATAAATTCTCACGCCCTTAGCACTCAAAAGATACTTCTGATTCCGTACAGGTGGATATACCAATCCTTCGCGATCTTGGCGAAGAAGAAATTCAGTACGATGATCGTGATGAAACTCGCGACGAAACTTTCGGTGCAGGCGCGGCCAACCCCGCTCGCACCCGCACGGCAATTGAAACCCTTGTAACAGGAGATCAATCCGATCGCGCCGCCGAAGAAAATGCTTTTGACCAGTCCTTCATTGAGCGTCCAGAGGTCGACGCCCGAACGGGCATATTGCCAATAGGGATCATTTGGAACGCCCAGTGATTTGACGGTGACGAACCATCCGCCGAGTGCGCCGAGGGCATCGCTGTAGATCGTCAGCAACGGCGTCATCAGAATGCAGGCCAGAAAGCGCGGCACCACCAGCACGCGAATCGGGTCGGCCCCCATCACGCGCAGTGCGTCCAGTTGCTCGGTGACGTTCATCGTGCCCAACTCGGCGGTCAGCGAACCGCCAACCCGGCCCGCCAGCATCACGGCTGCCAGCACGGGGCCGATCTGTTTCACGACCGAGACATTGATGATGCTGCCGAGGTGATTTTCCTGGCCGATGCTTTTGAACTGGGTGTACGCTTCGATGGCCAGCACCATGCCAATGAACGCGCCGGTGATGGAGATGACAGGGACGGATTTCGTGCCGACCTCGTACATCTGCGGAAAAATTTCGCGGATGTTTTTCCAGCGCAGCCAGCCGCGACCCATCCAGAAGAAGGTGCGCATCACGAAACCGCAGAAGTCACCGAATCCCGCGAGGGAGTTTTTGGTGTTGTGGCCGAGTCTTTCGATCATGCCGATCGCCATAGTGTGCGGCATCATACGGGGTGGGGAAATCAAATGCGATTGCCTTGGATTAATCGGGGAAGTTGGAATACTCTTGGGTGGCATCGGCGTCTCGCCCGTGCTTTTTGGAAAAAATGCATGAGCGAGACGCCCATGCCACCCAATTCGGGAAGTCGGATGAAGGATCAAACGATGGAGCCTGTTTTACCGACCGATGACCTTGCCGTCGCGAACCCGCGCTTAAAGCGCGAAGGATGGAGCATCCCGTTGCTCATCCTATTGGCGATGGCCGCTACGCTCCCAGGTTGGTTGCCGCGCCGGGTTTTTATTTCACCGGACGGCCTCGACCGGAATAGCGTTCAAACGTCTTCGCTTTTTCAAACCACGGTAGCCGCCGAACAGCTTCGCAAAGGTCAATTGCCGCTCTGGAACCCGTCGGTTGGTTTGGGTGAACCGCTGCTTGAGCGCGGGCTTGTCGGGGTATTTGCGCCGACGATCCTGCCGCATCTTTTGCTTGAGCCGGGTTGGACGTGGACCCTCAGTGCGGCGATGAAACTGGCGATGGCGGGGATCGGGCTTTGGATGCTCGCCGGCCGTTATCACCTGCACGGCCTTCCGCGCCTGATGGCGGCGGCCCTCTACATGCTCGGCGCGTTTAATTTCGCGAATTTGGATGAGTCCATGCTGAACCTGATGCCATGGCTGCCATGGTCGGTATTCGCGATGGAATGGCTTCTCGATCGAGTGAGCATTCCGCGATTCATTCTCGTTTCGTTCATCTTCGCCGGGCAATTTTTCACGGGTGATCCGGCGGCGTCGATCTGTCTCTCGGCGACCCTCGCGGCGGCATTATTTTTCAACCTTGTCTGGCGGCGACGTCTTCGCGCGGCGGCTGCGCTCCCGGCATTGGGGTTGGCGATGATTCTTGCGTTCGCGCTGGCCGGAGTGCAATGGGTGCCGATTTTGAGCGACTCGGTTGGCAGCGGTTGGCCGATGCCGGCGGGGGATTCATCGCGGCGGGCGATGGTGGGTTTGTGGAGTTTGCCGGTTTGGATGGTCATCTCTCTTTTGATCGGTATTGCTGAGTCTTTGTTTAGCGGTGGTGCCGGAGGCCCGCGTTTTCTTCGGGACGAAAAACGCGTGCCTTCGGCACAGCCGCTAAAAAATTTCAGAATTATCATTGTAGTGCTGATCGTGTTGCTTGTGACGTCGATTGCGCGACATCGCGGCGTATCGCTTGCCGACTTCAACGCTGCGCGCCTCGAATGGAGCCGTAGCGATGCAACTGAAATTTTCCCGTCCCACTCCAAATTGCCGCTTGCCTGGAGCGTGACTACGGCCAAGTGGTTCACCCGGCAGGCAGAGTTGGAAGCGCAACTGTCGGCGAGCTCGTTCGATCCGCTGACCGAAGTATTGTTCAACGATGCGGATTACCCGAATGCCGAGTGGATCAATCGGATTCTGCCCGATCGACACAAGACCAAAACCGAACCGCGATCTTTTTGGAACGTGACGCCGAAGGTTGAATCCGCCGAGCAATCCGGCAATCAAATCCGCGTGCGACTTCAATCGGGGGGAACGGGTTGGGTGATCGTGAGCCGGGCGTTTGCGGAGGGGTGGAATGCGATGACCCATCCCACGGGCGCGATGGAAAAGTGGTCGATCCATCGCGAGCAGATCGTGCTGCCGGCGGATGGAAAGCTGTTGGCCGTCCCCGTGGCGGTGAACCTCCCTGTGGAGATCGTGCTGGAATATTGGCCGGTGTCGTTCCGACGCGGTTTGCTCGTCAGCGGCGGGGCGATGATCGCCGTTGTACTTCTGCTGGCGTTTTCCTTATCCCCTGGCCGTCAAACTGAATGATTGCTCGATCAATCGCGTCAGCACTTTGCTTGAATCAAAATAGTCCCGGGCGATTTCCACGGCCCCTTTGGCGTGCCGTGCCGGATCACTCAGCACCTGCTCGATGCCCGCGAGGGCCTCATCGATTGTATTAAATGCAATCAATCCGTCGCCGGGCGGGATGTATTTCGTGAAGCCGGTGTCCTGCACGATCACCGGCACACCGAGCGCAAGGTAGCACGCGCTGCGACATGAGAACCATCCGCTGCGGCTGGCGACGTAGGCGTTTTTCGCCACGCTCCATTCACCGAGCGAATTTGCCAGAAAATCTCGATAAGCCCAAGGGTCGCCGGAGACTTCGAATCCTTCGCGCAGGGTCCAGCCCGCCGCGCGCAGTTCATCGCGGGGGACGGCACCGCTGATGGCGATTTCCAATGGCAGCGGACTGCGTTTAGCCAGACCCATGAACTTTTTGAACTCGACGCTTTTACCGCAATACGTCACGCCGTTGACGGTCGGGCCTTTTTCGCTGGGCTCCCAGGAGGCCACGGTCGTCAGCACCCGCCGTCGCGATTCCACCGGAACCTGCGCGGCAAATTGATCGAGCACGATGGGCTGTCGCGTCGGGATCCAGTTGAACAACTCCGTCGGCACACGGCAGTCGGGTGCGTTAATGTTTTCGGCGAAGGTAAAGTGGACGTGATGTCGCCGCAGCATGTCGACCTGGGATCGGGCCAGATCGTTCACGGTTCCGTCGACGTAATACGGCACCGCCGACTGGGTATAGATCGGGTCCGAGTCGATGAAGACGACGCGCTTGGCTGCGAAGTATTCCTCGCGCATCCAGCACGACGCCGACACATGGATGAACAGATCGGCGGATCGGCAGAACTCCGCGACTTGCTCGGGGGATTTACCGAAAGTGTTCCCGGCGGCATCGCGCACGTACCAGCGGTCTTTCAACTCCGGCTCAAGCGCGGTGATCAATTTCGCCAGCAGCTCCGCATTGGTGCGGCCACTTTCGGTGAACGTCTGCAAGACCGGGTCATACACCCATCGACCGGTATCCTCCAGATACAGCACATCATGCCCGAGTCGATGAAAACCGAGCGGGTATTGGAGGTAGTCCCAGAAGACACCTCCGAAAGGATAGGTGGCCGCCAATCCGGTGACGACGATGCGAAGGCGTTCAGGCATAATGAGTAGCATGGGCTACCAGCCCATGTTTTAGAATTAGAGACATGGGCTGGTAGCCCATGCTACGAAAGAATCACAGTCCCTTACTCGACGACGATAACCGGCCTGCAAAATGCTCCCGTAAACCCACGAAAATTAACCGGCAACGACCAGAATTTGACCGGTTGCGGCAACTGAAATACCTCCGCCGGGAACAACAGTTCCTCGACAATCCAGACGCCTGCTCCAAGCAGTATCGTGTGCGTTTGTGAATTGATTGGATCGGTGCAACCGCCGATGGAATAGTGATCGATGCCGACGCCGCGAATGCCGCGATCGACCAGCCATTGCGCACCATCCGGCGAAAGGGGTGGCGAATGATGGAGCCATTCATCGGTCTTGGCGCGCTTTTGACCCCAACCTGTCGCCAGTAGCACAATACGATCGCGTAGGTCCTCCGGCAGTTTAGCGGCGAGCAGTTTCGCGTCGATGGGCGCATCCGCCGCGATGCCGCGCAGGTCGGCGATGTACGCCGGGCCGACCCAACTTTCCAAGGGGATGTCATCCAAGCTCGCCGCCCCGGCCAGCTTGTGCAGCGGGGCGTCGACATGGCTTCCCGTATGGCTTGCGAGCGTCAAATACTCCACGCGCCAACCCACTTCTTCATGGGTTGCGATGATCTCCGATTTCACCGCGGGATGTGCGGGGCAATTGGGAGCTCCATCGTAAAGCGGTTGCGAGAGGTCGATTAATTTCATGTGGCGATTTCGGCTTTTTAGTTTTCTCTAAAGTGGCACGGGCACGTTGCCTGCGTAATCTCAGACAAAAAACATGGGCGAGACGCCCATGCCACCTGTTTTCAACGTTTTCAGACCGGAGTGGCCTATGATACAAACACTAACCGGTGAGGCCCATGCAACCAACAACGACATTTTCAGAACCGCACTTGGAAACCCGTGCTGAAGAGTGGGCCAGCAGCATCACCCATGCGGTTGGGGCTGTGTTGGCGGTGTTGGGAATCTGCGTCCTTATCAAGCTGGCCGGGCGACAGGGCGATCAACGTCGGCTGGTGACGCTCGTCGTTTTCGGCGCGACGCTCGTGGCCCTCTATCTCGCGTCGACGTTTTATCACGCGTGTCACCCGGTCAAGCAGGTCCAGCTCAAATACTGGTTGAAAGTCACCGACCATGCGGCGATTTATGCGCTAATCGCCGGCACTTACACTCCCTTTCTGCTGGTGCTGGTTCGCGGGCCCTGGGGGTGGAGTCTGTTTTTTGCACTGTGGGGACTGACGCTGATCGGTACCCTGTTGAAGCTCTTTTACGCGGGTCGATTCGACAAGCTTTCCACGGCGGTCTACATTTTGATGGGGTGGATCGGAGTGATCGCCGCCAAACCTTTCCTATCCGCCATCCCGCACGGTTGTTTGATCTGGCTGGCGGCGGGGGGGTTGGCGTATACGGGGGGCGTGATTTTTTACCTGTGGGATCATCTGCCCTTCAATCATGCGATCTGGCATCTGTTCGTTCTGGCGGGAAGCGCCTGCCATTTCTTCGCGGCACTTTATTATGTGGCGCCGCGAACGATTGGGTGAGCCGATCTATTGTGTTCGAGTCTCGTCATTTTCCCCAATTCAGCACCAGCTCTAAAAACATTCTCATCCCCACTGCCATCGACGCATCGGTAAAATCGAAGTGGTCGCTGTGCAGCGAGGGATAGCCAATCGCTTCGATCGGTTGGACGCCGACGAGGAAGAAACAGCCCGGCACCTTTTCCAGATAGAACGCGAAATCCTCACCGCCCATGGAGGGCGATCCCACGGGGATGAATCGTTGTGGGCCGAAAGCGGTGCGCGCCGTTTTTGCCACGTAGTCGTACATCGTTGAGTCGTTGATGGTCGCGGGATACCCCTCGGTCCACGCGATCCGCACTTCGCATCCGCCTGCGGCGGCGATCCCGTTGAGACGGCGCTCGATCAGTTCGACGATTCTTTTGCGGCCGGATGAAGTCAGTGTTCGCACCGTCACTTCGATTGTTGCAGTATCGGGAATGATGTTGGTGGCGGTTCCCGCGTTGAACTTGCCGACCGTGACCACCACCGGTTCGATCGGATCGAAATCGCGGCTGACCACCTGTTGTAGATTGAGTACCGCCTCGCAGGCGCAAACAATCGGGTCATGGCCCAAATGCGGGAAGGCGCCATGACAGCCTTGACCGGTGAAGGTCGCGGTGAATTGGTCGGTCGCCGCCAGAAGCGCGCCGGGCTTGGTGGCGACCAACCCCACCTTCATTCCCGGCCAGCCATGCATCCCGAAGATCGCATCCACCTTCGGCCCGATGCGGCCATCCAGTACGCCCGCCAGCACCAATCGCTTTCCACCGCCTCCGCCTTCCTCCGCCGGTTGCCATAATAATTTCACACACACGGGAAGCGTGGACTCGATGGATTTGAGAATTGCCGCGACACCGAGCAGGGTCGCGGTGTGACCATCGTGGCCGCAGGCGTGCATCATGCCGGGATGGGTGCTTGCGTATTCCAAGTCCGTTCGTTCGGCGATCGGCAGGGCGTCGATATCTGCCCGCAGCGCGATGCAGGGCTTTTGCGGATCGCCGAGCCACGCCACGGTCGCCGTTGGCGCATCGATGACTCCCTCGACGAAAGGGATGCCCAGTCGGCCGAGTTCCGCACGGATCGCGAAGGCGGTTTTAAATTCCTGGAAACCCAGTTCGGGGATGCGGTGCAGGCGATGACGAAGTTGCATCGACTCGGGGAGATGCGTTTGAATGAGAGATTCGATCGTCATTCGATTTTCTTTCGTGGTGTTGAATAAGGCTCACCTGCGAACTTTTAGCGGCAGTGCCGAAGGCACGCGTTTCTCGGGTTTGAA
>JANXVV010000535.1 GCA_025351525.1 Humisphaera sp.
CACCACAAACTGAATCACCGCTAATTTTCCGGTCCTAAGGAACTGGTCCACATTAACTTCCGGGATATCAGACGCGTGGGTGCCATAGGTCGCGGTACTCCGAGACGTGTGTCTTCCGGCTAGGCAAGCACAGGTCTCGGAGTACCGCGACCGGTGGCACCTGATTCGGATGCGGAAGTAATTACGGTTCCGATCCGAAGAAACGCGTGCCTTCGGCACAGCCGCTAAAAAATACCTTAGTCCGGCCGCCCGCTCACCACTTCGCTTCTGGGAGAGTATACCAAATAAGACACCGCCAACTCTGCGGCCCAGTCGCCTTCCGTTCCCACGCCGCGTGACGCCGTCAGGCGGATGCTGCTCACCGACAATCCGGAACCCTCGGCGGCGAGTGTCGTCAGAAATACAATCACCTGCCGCAACGACACATCGCGCAGCGTCAGTTGCGTTTCGCGCTCCAGATATGCCGTGTCGCCCAACCGGCGGGCCGTTTCCGCCGACACGCGCACCAAATCTTCGGCAGCAAGGTCCGCTTTGGCAAGCGCGGCCTCCAATCGGCTCGACAGTTCCGTCACCCGCAGTTCCCGCGAAACAGCAAGTGAGGGTTTTTTTTTCAACGCCTCGATCTGCTCCGCCAGTCTCCTGCAGGCGGCGAAGTCCGAGGCGGCCGACCGCGCCGCATTACAGCCGTCCACCCAGAAAAAATAGCTCCACACGATGCCCGCGATCATCACCAGCGCAATGATCGACACCGCCACGCCCGCTTGAGAAAAACGCTTCACGGTTCCCCCGTTCGCGAATCGCCCGCCGGTGATTTTGCGCGCTTAGGCGGCGCGGCCACCGTGCCATTGATCGCGAAGTTGACCGTCTTATCCACCGCCTGATCGGTCTGCGGCGCATCGATCTGAAACCCCGGATTTTGCCGCAGCGCCGCGGCGACCGCGTCGGCTTCGCCGTGCGAGCGGGCATCGCCCTCGATATAGATTCGGCCTTCCCCAAGCCGCAACTCTCGAACCCGATAGCGCGATTCCATCGGGAGCGCCATCAACACATCATGCAGCAAACCGATCGCAGAAGGGCGGACGGGCAGGTCTGAAGCATTGCCACTTACGCCGGTCAGCCCGCGCTCCTCACTCACCAGACGGCTTTTGACGCTGGCGGGGAGCGACCGACCGGGAAGCACGCGCCGAAATATCTCCGCCTGACGCATCTCGTAGTCGGCGGCCAGTCGATTGTATCGGCCGGCCCGCCAACAGATGCACGCGATGATCGCCAGCACCAATATCCCCGCCGAAGTCGCAGCCCACAGCAACGGCTTTCGGACTGCGTGCAGCGGATCGCCCGTGGCCAAACCGTCGCGCAGCAAGTCGATCTCGATCCGCGTTCCTTTCTCAAGAGCCCCGGCGGCCACTTCGCGAATGGTGCGCTGGTCGACGTGAGCGACCGACACCAGGGCATGGTTCGACAGCGATTCCAGCACCGCAGAATCCACATGACTGCACGACACCCGCAATGGCCGTTGAAGTCGCGCGGCGTGAAGATCAAGGTGCATGTTCAGGTCGGCGGCGTCCCTCGCCAGAACATACCAATGCGAAGGCCGCCCCTCGTGAAGGATGAAAACTTCGAGGTGGTTCACATCGCCCCAGAGAATGGCATCCACGCTTGCGGCGGTGTCGCGGGCGAGTTGAATTTGCAGGGCGAGCAGGGCGGCCGGGCAGATGTTTTGAATCATCACGCCGTGCGATTCGAGGGCGGCGGCAAGGGGAAGAACGTATCGCGTTTCGACCGCGATTCCGAGCGCGAAACCCGTGGGATCCTCGGGGAAAAAATCGATGGCGAGATCTTCCGCCGCCACCGGAAACTTATTTTCCAGGCGGTACACCATCGGCTGACGCCGATTTTTACGGGGCAGTCCGTCCGTCGCAATCCGTGCCGCCAAACACCATTCGGAAGGCAGCGCCAAAATCGAAGGCACGCCCGCCGCTCCCAACTTCTGCATCGCGCCGACGATCTTGTCCGCAATCAGATCGGGGGACGATTCCGCGCCAATCGCAATCTCCATTTCGCGCTGACCGGCACGGCCGTTCACCGCGACGTGACACGTCTTCTCACCCGCGAAAATAAGCACCGTGTCTGATTTCATGAACCAGTATTCCTCAATGACTTCGCAACCCGCAATACTTTCGTTTGACCATTCACCATCAGCGTCACCGAGCCGGAATCGATCTGCATCACTTCGGCACCGCCGTCGCTCGTCTTCTCACCCACTCTTTTCACTTCAACACTGCCGGAGGGAAGCACGAAGACCGCGAAAGAATGTCCCGGCTCGACGAAAGTCCCGGTGAGTTGAATCCCCGGCCCGATCGGTTGTGTCGATGCTTTCACAATCAACGCGGCGGGTGGCGCATCGAACAGAGGGCGCCGGAGATCCAGGTCTAAAACAGCCTCGAAGGACGCACTTGAAATCGCGGCATTGCGCTGAACGGGTGCGCGGTTGACCGCGCCGGCATTCGAAGCTTCCCCATTCACTTCCGCGACATGAATCGGCGACAGAATGCTGAATGTAACCAGCGCAACGGCGACGAGGATGCAGTTCATCGCCGTCACTTTGGACCAGAATCTGATTCGCCGCACATTCATGCTCACCACAAAAATTGATACGTCTCACCGTAGGTTTCGTCGCCGTCGCGCACCGAGAATTGGCTCCAGGTTTTCGGATCGGCGTGCGAGACGATCCATAGCGAATGGCACCAGGCGTCTTCCGTCAAGCGAGCCGTCAGTTTCCTGACCACTGCATCGGTCAACTGCAACTTCGCCAGCAGTTCCGGCAGGTGGGTCTCCGGTGAAGTGATTCGACTTGCGATCAGCGAATCAATCTGCTTCGCGCTCAACGCCGGGCTGCATATTTCACTGAGAGACAGACGCGAGGCCCGGCGAAAGTTGAGTCGGCCATCGCCCCAACAGGTTAAATCCACCGTCGGTGAATTGTCGCGAGGGAGCAAGTCAATCGGTTCCACTCCGGGAAACACTTCGCCCCAACTGCCCATCACACACACCACGCGCCCGGATTCCTCACGAGTCTCAGCGTTGTCTGAATTGTCCGCATTCGGGGCTTCAACGCGAGGCGTCGCTTCCTGCCTCGACGGCTTCACGGCGATAAGCAACTTCGGTACAAGATGTCCGCCGTGGGCTCGCCCCAATGCCTTAGCCGCGCGCTCCGCGCCGTCTTTTCCGAAGCGGGCGTAGAGTGAATTGATGTTCACTTTCGCCTGTTCATCACTGATGACCACCTCAAACTGCTCGGCCCCGAGCGAGAACCGCGCGCGAGCTTGTCCCTGCGCGGACACCCCCGCCAACTCCGCGCGCTGCAGCACATTTTCCGCATCGAGCAGCAACGCCTCTCGGCAACTTATAGTCCCCCAGCGGTGCTGCAACTCTTCGGTCGCCCGAGCCGCGCGGACCGATCGATCGAGACTTCCCCGGCAGGCAGCGGCAAGCGCCGCAGCCGCCAGGGTCAGCAACAGCAGCACCAGCAGCAGCACGTAACCCGATCGGTGGGGATGGCGTCGCTTCATGGCGGACTACTTAAGAAAAAGAACCGTATCGGCCACAGGTGCGGAGCTACCTTCGCATTCTACCATCAATTTCACCGCGTGGGGAACCTTGTCCAGAGTCTGAAGTCTGGCGAACGGCAACGGAATAACCGCCTCCTTCTTATCCTCCACCGGATCGCTGATGGCATCCGCCATCACACGGGGCGGCAGCGGAGTGATTTCAAATCGACTCACATTGGCCAGCAACCATTCGGTTGAAGAACCGGCGGAGGAGAGGATGTTCAAATCCGTCTGCTCGCGAATCAACCAGAAATGGCCGCCGAGCGATTTCAGGGAATAGGAAACCGTGACCGGTCGATGCGTAGGCTCGCGTGTGACGGCGTCGATCGAGCCGTAACCCGCCATCACCATGCCGGCGGGAGTCAACCTCAGAGCGATGGCCTGCGTCAGATCCCACCGCACTCGATCGCGCAGTTGCTCGGCCCACGCGGAGGGTGTGGAGAGGGACGAATCGGCCTGAGGGCGTTGACGTAGACTGGCGATGACGTACATCGCGGTGATTGCCAAAACCGCCGTCAGGGCGGTGGCGGCGACCAATTCAATGAGGGTGAAACCGGCTGAACGTCCGCAGAGGCTACTTCGAACACTACTCACGTTTTTCGCCCTCCGCCGGCAGCAAGACATCCACCGCCACGACATCCGATGAACCAAACGCCGATGAGGATCGATCGGTGATTTCGAGTCGGATGATTTGACAACCCAATCGCGCCAACTCTGGATTGGGTAGGGTTCTCGTTTGCCAACCGAGTGTCGGATGGGAAGCAACTGCCCCCGATCCCTGTCGCGGGAATTTGGCCGGCGTCTGCCACCAGACGGACAGCAACGCGTCCGCCGCCGCCAGGGATTGCAGGTGATGGTCGGCCAAAGCCTGCTGACGCGCGTAGCGGGATTTCAGGAACAGCACCGCCACCAGAATCGAGGACATCAGCGCCAGACCGGCGACGACCTCAATGAGCGTCAGCCCACGTCCCCGAGATAGACTCGAACATCGGTTCGACTTCATCATCTGAAATCCTCGAAGGCTGACCCGTAAGTCCCATCACCGCCACCCATTGATGCCGTCCGCCTACACCTTTCAACAGCAAGGCATAGGAGGGGGACAGCCCCATGGATGAAAATGCCAATCTCACTTCACCGACAGAGGTTCGCTCACTTCCCATGCGTACTTGCTCGATCCTGACTCGTCCAGGTAGCTCGACCACTATCGTACTCGATACGGTCGCACTTTCGTTCGCATCCTGTCGGCGCAATCTTCCGGTTGCCAAATCCAGCTGCAAAATGCCGGGCTTTCCGAATCGCCGCGCCGCATCCCGCACCTGTGCATCCGCATGAATGATTTGCTGAATGGCCTCCTCGAACTCCACGCGATGGCGGGAACTGGAAACGGTGAGGCTCACCCCTCCCGCCAGCAACGCCGAAAGTACCAGCACTCCGGCCAATTCTACCAACGTAAATGCGGGCCGAACCTGCCTTCTCATCATTTTCCCCCTTTGCCGCCCTTCAAATTCCAACTGACGATATCCGCATCCGCCCCTTCACCCCCCTCACGGCCATCGGCTCCGTAGGCGATGATCTCGTAGGGTTCGCTTCTGCCCGGCTGATTGTATTGATACGGATGTCCCCAGGGATCCTGCGGCACCTGCGCTACCAGTGGTTCGGTGATCGTCTCACTCTTCCGCGTCAGAATCGCAAGGCCTTCATCGCTCGTGGGATACCGGCCATTCGCGTTATAAAAAAGTTCGACCGCATCGCGTAGGGTGGCGATCTCGGCTCGAGCGGCATCCTGCTTTCCCTTGACCATCACATGGCGAACATTCAGGGTAATGAGCCCGGCGAGTAACGCCATGAGAGCAAGCACCGCTGTGAACTCGATCAACGAGAAGCCATGAGGGGATCGACGAAATGGGAGATGTTTCTTTTGCATAATCACTTCATCGACGCGACGAATCCTCTTTGGAACGGGGCCCTAGTTACTTTCTCATTTGGGTGGAGTACCACAGGTCGCGGTACTCCGAGACCTGGGGTTGCCAAGCCGAAAGACACAGGTCTGCTCCGAAAATGAACATCGCGGATCGCGTACCGGCGTTGGA
>JANXVV010000539.1 GCA_025351525.1 Humisphaera sp.
ACGGGCGAGACGCCCATGCCACCTCAATCAAAACACACTAAACCAGCTCCGATCAAACGTGTTCGATCACCTCTTCGGCTTGGTAGCGAACTTTCGGAGCCATCGCGTACTTGTCATCCGTCGCCCGGTATCCCACGGCGGCCATCACGACCGCGGAATAACCCTTCGCGCCCAGCCCCAGAATCTGATCGTGTTGCGCCGGGTCAAAACCCTCCATCGGGCAGGCATCAATCCCCAGCATGGCGGCGGAACTCAGAAAAACCCCGAGTGCGATATAAACCTGCCGGGCGGACCAGTCATCGATCCCCGCCTTTTTACCGGCGAGCGAACCGACCATCGTCTGCCGGTATTGTTCGAGCGATTCCACGCTCACGCCGTGCGCTTCAGCGGTGCGCTCGATCAGGTGTTTCACGTCCGCCTCACCCAGGTTTTTTTTCAGGGCGAAGATCACCAGGTGCGACGCGTCGACCAACTGGCGCTGCCCCCACGAGGCGGCCATCAGCTTCTCGCGGATCGCCGGGGTGTTGACGGCGATGAATTTCCAAGGCTGCAAACCAAAGCTCGAAGGCGACAGAACCAGCGCCTCCTCCAAAGCCGACCAATCCTGCGGGGATATCTTTTTGGACGGGTCGAACTTTTTGGTCGCGTAGCGACCGCGCAGTTGCTGAAGCAGGGTCGCGGGTTCTAACACTCGGCTCAAAGGGACAGTCGGCTGATTCATAGGTTCTCCTGGCACACGTCATCTGACGAGCCTTAATCGAAAAGCACTGGACGCAAAATTCCCCGGGCTGATGAAAGCGGCGCTATCGGAGGTGGCGTGACAGACGCTCAAAATACGATCGTATTTTCGTCCGAAAGTTTTCTCAAGATTCCGTACCGCTCGACGCACCCGCCAGATCCTTCGGAGTACCTCAGGATGACAGGTCAACCCTCCGTAACAACTGACTACCGACCACTGACTACTGTTCCCTCCCTTTATAATACGCAATCAACCCATTCGTCGATGAATCGTGCGTCGTCACCGCCCCTGCATTTTCCAACTCCGGCAGAATCGCCTTCGCCAACTGCTTTCCCAGTTCGACGCCCCATTGATCGAAGGAGTTGATCCGCCACAGGATCCCCTGCGTGAAAATCTTATGCTCGTACATCGCGATCAGCGACCCCAGCGTGCGCGGCGTGAGCTTCTGAAACAGGATCGAATTCGTCGGGCGATTCCCTTCAAAAACCTTGTGCGCCACCAGCTTCTCCAACCCCTCGCCATTCAATCCACCCGCCTGCAATTCCGTCCGCACCTCGGCTTCCGTCTTGCCCTTCATCAGGGCTTCGGTCTGTGCGAAGAAGTTCGAAAGCAGGATGCGGTGATGATCGCCGAGCGGGTTTTGCGATTCGATCGGCGCGAGAAAATCGCAGGGGATCAGTTTCGTGCCCTGGTGGATGAGCTGATAAAAGGCATGTTGCCCATTGGTGCCCGGTTCTCCCCACAGCACCGGGCCGGTCTGGTAGTCGACGTGCTGCCCGTCGCGTGAGACGCTCTTGCCATTGCTCTCCATGTCCCCCTGCTGAAAGTAGGCGGGAAACCGGTGCATGTATTGATCGTATGGCAGGATCGCCTCGGTCTGGGCGTTGAAAAAATTGTTGTACCAAAGCCCGATGAGCGCAAGCGTGACCGGCAGATTCCGATCGAATGGGGCCGTGCGAAAATGACAGTCCATCGCGTGGGCACCGTCGAGCAGCTCCTCGAAATGATCCATCCCGAGGTACAGCGCGATCGACAATCCGATGGCCGACCAGAGCGAATAGCGCCCGCCCACCCAATCCCAGAACTCAAACATGTTTTTCGTGTCGATCCCGAACGCCGCCACTTCTTTTGCGTTGGTGGAAAGTGCCACAAAATGCTTCGCGACGGCTTTCTCATCGTTCGCCGATTTCAAAAACCAGTCCCTCGCCGAATGCGCGTTGGCGAGGGTTTCTTGTGTAGTGAATGTTTTGGATGCAATGATGAACAGCGTCGTCTCGGGATTCAATTCCTTTATCGCCTCGGCAATGTGAGTGCCGTCGACGTTCGACACGAAATGCACGCGCAGCTTCGACGAGCCATACGGCTTGAGGGCTTCGGTCACCATCACCGGCCCCAGATCGCTGCCCCCGATGCCGATGTTGACGATGTCGGTGATCGCCCTGCCGGTGTACCCCGTCCACCGCCCGCCGCGCACCGCGTCGCAAAACTCGCGCATGTGTTTCAGCACGCCATTGATCGCCGGCATCACGTCTTTTCCCTCCACCACGATCGGCGTGTTGGATCGGTTTCGCAGCGCAACGTGCAGCACTGCCCGATCCTCGGTGACGTTGATCTTCTCACCGGTGAACATCCTCTCGGTCCACCGCGACAAATCCGCCGCGCGGGCCAGTTTCCGCAACAGATCCATCGTCTCGCCCGTCACCCGGTTCTTGGAGTAATCCAGCAGGATGTCCTCGAACTTCACAGAGAAATGATCGAACCGCTGCGGATCGTCGCGAAACAGATCGCGTATCTGCCGTGGCGCGACCTCGGCGTGGTGTGATTCCAGGGCTTTCCATTCAGGGGATTCCGTCAACTGGCTCATGATTTTTCTCTCCTTTGCCGACGATTAAAGTACGCCGCGAGCATACCATCGCAGATAACAAATGGCATAGCGCGACGCAATAAACTTGACTTTTGCCCGTTGGAATGTTTTAACATCGCGCGGCATGCAGTGGGCAGGCCGTGTTCGAGGGCATTTTGATTTTTGGGAAACGTCGTATGAAACAGACTCCATTCCAGCGAAAACTCATCGTGTGCGCCGCACTTGCCGCGCTGGGACTTTCGGTGATCGGCGTGCAGGTGTCGAGAGCCGCCGCCAAGCCCGAGAAGGACAGCGACATCACGGTGATCATGAAGAAAGCCTTTAAAGGCTCGAAGACCAAGCCGTCACTGGTGAAGAAGGCGCAGGATGGACAGGCGAGTCCTGAAGAGTTGAAGAGCCTTTTGGAATACACGCAGCAGTTGCAGAAAACCAAGCCGCCCAAGGGCGAGGTAAAGGATTGGGACGAGCGCAACACCGGGATGGTGGCCGCCGTTGAATTGCTGGTGAAGGGGGACAAGGCGGGCGGCGCGGCGCTGAAAACTTCCGCCGACTGCAAGGCATGCCATAAGCTGCATCAGCCTGAATGATTGATTTCAATTGCTTTGTTTAGCGGTAGTCCCGGAGAGACTACCGCTAAACAAAAGGCGATTGAGTTCATTCCAATTCTTTGACGCGCAGGTTTTTAAATTCCACCCGCGCCCCGTGACCTAAAAATCCGATGTGGCCTTTCACATTGGCCAGGCCCGGATGCTTCTTCAGCTTCGCCTCGTCCTTCACATCGTCCAGGTTGGCATCGACGATTGTCGAGCCGTTGAGCTTCACCGTCACCTGACGGCCCTTCGCGGTGATCTCCTCGGAATTCCATTCACCCACCGGTTTCTGATGGCCGCGCTCGGCGGCAAAAACATCGTAGATCGATCCGTGATATTGTTCGGGCCGCAGCGTTTTGTACATCGAACCCCCATCATCGAGCACTTGGATTTCCATGCCGGTGTAGGCGGTGTCGCCCTCCAGGGGGGCGCGAATCCCGATTCCGTTGTTGGCATTCTCAGTCAGTTTGAAATCGAATCGCAGCACGAAGTTGGCGTACTCTTTTTCGGTGTAAAGGTTCCCGCCGTCTTTCACGGTAGAGTAGACGATGCCCTGACTTGCATCCACCTGGTAGCCCACGCCTTGTTTCGCGGCGTTGCCCTTGGTGCCGTAAACCCAACCGTCGATGTCCTTACCATTGAAAATCGATTTGAAACCCTCCTCGGCGAAAGGCTGGGCTGCGGGCGCTGTTGCAACCGGCGGTGTCTCCGCCCAGAGCGCAGCTCCTAGAAAACCCATCGTCGCCAGCAACACACCATAGGTTAAACGCATGTTCGATCTCCTTCCACCACTTGAAGTTTCCACAACTACTTATTCTCCATTTGAATAGTAATTGATTTTCACCCTTCGGGCAATATGGTTGAGATCGTCAATGAGGGCTATAATGCTCCGCCTTTTGAGTTGACCAACGTTTTTAAAGATTAGGAGAAACCCCATGTCGATTTCCCGCGGAACGATCCGCCCAATGGCGCACAATAACGGTCACGATGCCGATGAAGCGCGTCCTTCCAATCACCTGCCGGATGCAAAAATCGACGGCCCGCGCATCGAACGAGCCGTGCGAGAACTGCTGATCGCCATCGGTGAGGATCCCGACCGTGAAGGGCTTATCAAAACGCCGAACCGTGTTGCCCGCGCCTACGCAGAACTGGTGGCCGGGTTGCAGGATGATCCCAAACGACATCTTAAAACCGTGTTCGTGGAGGAATATGACGAGATCGTCCTGCTCCGCGATATCGAATTTCACAGCCTTTGCGAGCATCATCTTCTGCCCTTCACGGGCGTGGCGCACGTCGCGTATCTGCCTCAGGGAAAAGTGGTGGGCTTGAGCAAATTAGCCCGGTTGGTCGAAGGTTACGCCCGCCGCCCGCAGGTGCAGGAGCGCCTCACGGTTCAGATTGCCGATGCGTTGATGGAAGAGCTCAATCCGGTGGGCGCGGCGTGCGTGATCGAAGCCAGCCATACCTGCATGACGATCCGCGGCGCGAAAAAGCACGGCAGCACGATGGTCACGAGCGCGTTGCGCGGCATTTTCAAGGAGAATCCTTCCAGCCGTGCCGAGATGCTGGAACTGATCTATGGGACGGCCGGGCGGACCCGGGGATAACAA
>JANXVV010000488.1 GCA_025351525.1 Humisphaera sp.
CGTCCACGACTGCTCCGTCACCTGATAGACTCCAAACCCCGCGACGGCCAACAACACCATCCATCCCCCGCGTCGTCGACTCAATCCAATCCCCGCCACCGCCGCCAATCCCGCCAGCGGAGGCAGTGCCGGTGTGGCATACCACACCATTTTTGTGGCGAATAAAGAACATGCCACCAAAAGCAATCCCGCCCAGGCAATCAAGTAGAATACCGCCGGTTTGATCGCCGACCGCTTCCGCAAAAGAGCCCACACGACGGTTGCCGCCGCCAGCAAAAACCAGGGCTGGAAAAGAGCGTGAAAGATCTGGAGGTAGAAGGTGGGATCTCCCGGATGATTCTCGATCGCCTGCATCGCCGGCAGCGCGCCTTCCCCGACGTAGAACGCTTTGGCAAACACCCGGCCATAGCGCGCCAGCATCAAACCCTGCCAGGGAAGCGTCAATCCAAACGCCAATGCCAATCCCCCCACCGCGTGTCGAAACCAAACGTTGTGAATGGATTTTGATTCCGTAGCATGGGCTACCAGCCCATGATTTAAATTCAAAACCCTTCGATTCTCGATGTATTCCAGCAGTCTGCCCACCAGCATCACCGGCCAGAGGAGATACGCCGTGCTTCCCTTGGTCATCCAACCGAGCGCTGTAAAAACACCGGCAAGGTAGTACCATCGCGTGTTGCGCCGCGCCTGCCAGAGCGAAATAAACGTCAGGATTTGAAAGAAGATCAGGGTGCTGTCCGTCTCCCCGCTGCGCCCGGCGTGGTGCAGCGTAAAGAGCCAAGACGTGCAGAGAATGAATCCCGCCAGCAGACCGGTGAGGCGGTCGAAGAGTTTCGCGAAGAACCAGGCCGTCATCATTACAGAGGCATATCCGAAGAGTGCCGGGAAGAACCGCGCGCTGGATTCATTCACCCCACCGATGTGAAACGCGACGGCCTTGAGCCAAAACGTGAGCGGGGGTTTGTTGAAGTAGGGAAGGTTGCGGTAGTGCAGCCAAAGCCAGTCGCCGCGAGACACAATTTCGCCGGCGACTTGGGCATGCCAGGCTTCGTCCCAATCGGTGAGCGGTGAAAATCCCAACCTGTAAAAAAAGACCCACGCCGCGAGAATGGCCAGGAGAAGGAGGACGGAATTTTCCCGTAAAACGCGATGGCTTCGTAAGTGGACCGAAGTTGGGGCGGGCGAAGTTCGAGCCATGACGAATGACGCACGTTCCAAAGGTAAAAATTCCCCCGGGCAGGCCCGGGGCTATATAGGGTAACGGAGGTTTCATCGCGGGCCAAATGAGTCCGGTCTTTTTTGGCTTGACGAAGAATTCTGTTCGGATAGGCTTTCGGACGTGCGGGCGTAGCTCAGTTGGTAGAGCGTCACGTTCCCAACGTGAATGTCGACGGTTCGAACCCGTTCGCCCGCTTTAAAGAGCCACCAGTCAAAATGGTGGCTTTTGTTTTTTGGTGACGCCTCGCCATCATTCCAACACCTCCGCTCGCTGATCCAGTCGTTCGAGGGCACTAAACGATCGGATGATATTCGCGAATCCCAGCCCCGCTGAGGCGGAGGAGCGCTTCCTGGGGGGTGCATTGCCAGGCGGTCGCGATGTCGCGTTCGGTGAGACCGTCGCCGAGCAGGATGACTTCGTCACCGATGCGGTCGAGGGGACCGAGTTCGACGAAGGCCGACTGCATGCCGACTTCAATGATGCGGCGGGCAGTTTGATTGACGAGACAGGGGCCGGGGCGAAGGCCGTTGGAATAACCGCAGCGGATGACGCCGTGACGGGCGGTGGTGAAGCCGGTATAGCCGGCGGGACCGTGGGATTCGCGCGCTTCGATCAGAGCAGTGCTGATGCGCGTCGCGCCCTGATAGAGGGCCAGACCCGGGCGCACGGCATCGAACCAGGTCGCGGGGTCCATCAACAAGGCCGTACCGGCGGCATGGCGGAAGGAGTTGGACACGCCGCAGGTCTGCTCAGCAAAATGCTTCGCCTGCGCTGGGGTAGTGGCGTGCGTGAAAATTTCGGTAATCCCGGTTTGACGGATGATCTCGGCGAGGTCGTCGAAGGCACAACCGAACCGCTGCTGGCCGCAATCGACGGAGAGTGCGGGCTGTGCGCGTTTTAGCAGGTTGGCCTGTTCGAGCGTCCAGACGGTGGGATGGATGCGATGCGGAAGATAATCGGCGGCATCATTCGAATCGCCTAACAACGCGATCGACCGTTTCCCAGTAATTCGATACAAGTCATATTCCACCGCTTCGGCGGCGTCGAACACATAAAACGCATCGACCCGATCGCCGATTAACGCTGCGACCCGTTTAGCCCCCAACCCATAGGCATCGGCTTTGACGACGGCGATCAGGGGAACCGGAACGCTCTGCGCGATCATCTCGGCATTTCGGCGAATGTGGGACAGGTTAATTCGCACCCTGACATGTAGACTTGGACTCATATCATCTATTTCAACAGTGCCGGGGGAACGGGGCAAATCATTATTTTCTGGTACCGATGAGTTCGCATGGGTATAATGGTGTCAATTCAGTCGCAAAGGCAACGCGAACAGAAACACTCTTTGGGAGACGCCATGATTCGCTGCATGTCGGAATCGTCACGTGCTACTACTTCTATGGAACAAACGACTGTATGCGTCGAAGCGCTGGAGCCGCGCAAGATGCTCTCCACGCTGCATCGATATCAGCTTCCCGAGGGTGCCAATCCCGAAAAAGTGATCACAGGTTTGGACGGGAGCGTCTACGTTTACGAACAGGGATCGGCTTCGCTGGCCCGGTTGCGTCCACACGCCTCGTCGTTCGCTCAGGTTCCGATCAACGCCCCGCTGAATCAGCACTTCGGGTTGGTGCTCAGCGGCAAAGGGGATGTGTATTTCACGGTCGACCACGGCATCGGCGCGTATTCGCCGAAGTTTAACCGCATTACGATCATTCCCCTGCCGACCGATCCCAATGACATTGCCTACGGTCCCGATGGGAACCTCTGGTTCACCGAGCCGGATGCGAATGCGATCGGTCGGTTGACGCTCACGAAGAACGGACAGCTTGCCAACGGTTTTCAGGTCTCACAGTTCACCGTTCCTGCCGCAGCGCCGGCGGGCGTGGCTTCAATCGCCCGCGGGCCGGGCACCGATCTATGGTTCGGCGAAGACATCGCCGGCAACGTCGGGCAGATCACGCTCGCGGGCGGCACGCCTGTCATTCACGAGTACCCGCTGCCCACCCGAAGCGGGCATCCGCTTGGCATCATCACCGGCCCGGATAAAAACGTCTGGGTCACCGAAGTGTTCGGCAACAAAATCGCCCGCGTGAACGCCGTCACCCATGCCATCACCGAATTCACCGTGCCGACCACCACCAGCGGCACCACCGCGCCGGAACTGAACAGCTCGGCCCCGGCATGGATCACGTCCGCTTCCAACAAGTCGCTCTACTTCGTCGAGCGCGCCTCCGGCAAACTCGCCAGGATCACCACGGCGGGCACGGTCACCGAATCGCTTCTTCCCGGTGGAGCCGGTTCCCGCCCCACGTCGATTTTCGCCAGTGGGAAAACCCTGTTCGTCACCGAAAGTGCGACCGATGTTGTCGATCTACTCTCTTTGGATTTGAACGCAACATAAACATGCTTTTGCTTGAGGAAGAATTTGTTCGGAAAGGCTTTTTGGTGTGCGGGCAAAGCCCTGGTAATCGAGCTTCAGGTTCCCACCGTAAATGTCGATGGTTCGCGCCGGTTTGATCGTTATATAAAGCCACCCCCTTTGTAGTGGGTGGCTTTTTTCCGATAAAGACTTACCCCCGTCGATCGTTCAAAATCATCTACGCATCGATCGTCACATCCCCCGCGGGATGGGCTTGGCAGGCGAGGATGTAGCCTTCCGCTTTGTCCTCATCCGTCAGGGCATCCTGCACTGCCATCGTGACGTCTCCACTGAGCAGTTTGCATCGGCAAGTGCCGCAGATGCCCGAGCGGCATTGAAAGTCGATCGGCACGCCGACCGCTTCGGCGACATCCAGGATGGACTTCCCCGATGGCGACGCCGCAGAGCGATCGGATCGCGCGAACGTGATCGTCGATGTGGCGGTGCCGGGCGTTTCGCCGGTCGCGGGGTCTGCGGCAGGCATCGCGGCGACCGGTGTGAATGATTCGAGTGTGATGCGTGCCGTGGGTACGCCCAGGGCAATGAGTTCATCGCGAACGGTAGCGGCCATGGTGTCAGGGCCGCACACGAACGCGGGGCGGCTTGCGACATCGGGCACGAGTTGCTTCAGCACGTCGCGGGTGATCCGACCGCGCGCGCCGGCCCATTTCGCCGGGGCATCTCGGGTGATCGTCAGGTGGACGTGTACATTCGGGTGCCGTGCAGCGAGCAGACGGAGTTCGTCTGCAAAGATCACATCTTCCAAGGATCGTATGCTGAAAACCAAGTCGATTTTTCCGGGCCAGCAACGATCCGTCAGGTCGCGCAAGATCGACATTACCGGCGTAATGCCGACACCACCGGCGATGAGCAGCACGCCCTCGGTCGATGTCGAATCGAACGTGAATCGACCGACCGGCGCGGAGACAGTGATCGAATGCCCCGTTTTGAGCGTATCATGGAAGTAATGCGAGACTTGGCCGTGTTCCTCCCGCTTGATCGTCAGTTCGATGCAGGCATCGCGGGTGGGCGGGCTCGCAATCGTGTATGAGCGGCTGACCCGTTTGCCATCGATCGGCAGCGACAGGTTGAGGTATTGCCCCGCCCGAAAGGCGAACGGCACCGCAGTGCCATCGGGCAAGGCCAGACGAAATGTGCTGACCGTCGGTGTCTCGCCGAAGACGCCGACCACCTGCAAATCTCCCTTCCAGGATCGCGCCTTCGCTCCGGGCAGGGCAGTCGCAGGCATAGCCTTCGACCTGGCCGGCATGCGGACGCGATGAACGATCGCGGCGACCGCCCGCCAGAGCAGCAGGCCTGCCAGGATGGCGATCAACAGGTCCGGCACCCGCTTGTCCGCTTTGCTCTGAAGGTAGTAATGGGCACAGCCCAGTGCCGCCGCCACGTAGGCCAATCGATGCAACCGCTTCCACCACGTTCCACCCATCGCACGGATCGCGGCGTCAAAACTCGTCGCCCATAGCGGAGCCATGAGCGCGAGGCTGGAGAATCCGATCGCCAGATAGTAGCGATGGGTGATCTCGTGGAAGGTGCTGGAGAGGTTGCGGCCGCGATCCCACCAGAAGTAGATCGACAAGTGCGCGCACGCGTAATAGAACGCATAAACGCCCATCGCCCGGCGAAACTGCACCAGCCAGTTCCAGTTCGTCAACTGTCGCAGCGGCGTGACAACGAGCGACAGCACGAGGCACAGGATCGCAATGAAGCCGGTGGTGTGGATCGCGTAGTTAACGGCGTTCACGCCCAACCTATGACCTCGAGCATCCCACGCGAGAAGAGCCAGTGGAACCAAGAGGCAGAAAATCAGCCCGAACCTGGCGATCGGCATGTTGCCGCCGATCCATGAAGGAACGGTCGGCGACACGGGACGGCGGACAGGCGGCATGGAGATCGCGGTCATCTTTATAACCTTCTTCAAGAATATGTTTTGGAAGGCGGTCGCCCTCAACCGCCGCGGAGGTGGCAGGGAAATCGCTAAGAGCCTGTTTAGGAACAAGGCTGGGTTCGCCCTGATATTCCGCCTGCGATAGTAGTCGCGTTATCAGACGGAACGTTCGAACGATTGAAATCACGCCGGGATCGGAGCCGTAGGCGACGACCCGGCGTATTAATAATGAGGAACCTCAACTTAAACTCTCAATTGACGCAACGTTCGATCCAGTGCCTCCACTGTGTTGTTTAACAAGCTCTAAGAAACGCTTCGTCTCAAAAATTCTTGTCCAAATCCATCCCGGCATAGAGACCGGCCACCTGATCGGCGTAGCCGTTGAACATCAACGTCGGACGCCTTGCGCTCTCTCCGATTCGTTGCTCGGTTGCCTGGCTCCATCGCGGATGGGGGTGATTCGGGTTCACGTTCGCGTAAAATCCATATTCGTTCTCGCCGTACCGATTCCAACTGGTAGGCGGCTGGTCGGCCAGCAGGCTGATCTTCACGATCGACTTGATGCCCTTGAAGCCGTACTTCCAGGGGATGACGATTCGAACGGGCGCACCATCCTGCGCCGGCAGTTCGCGCCCATACAAACCGGTCGTCAACAGCGTCAGCGGGTGCATCGCCTCATCCATCCGCAAACCTTCGACATAAGGCCATTGCAGGATGCTCGTCTTTTGTCCCGGCATCCTCTTCGGATCGAGGAGTGTCGTGAACGCGACATACTTCGCCGCGCTCATCGGCTGCACTCGCTCCAGCAGTTTTGCCAACGGGAACCCGGCCCACGGGATAACCATCGACCAAGCCTCCACGCACCGCATGCGGTAGACACGCTCCTCCGGCGATGCGATTTTGCGGATGTCGTCCATATCAAACGTGGTGGGCTTGGAAACCAACCCGTCGACCGTGACCTTCCACCCCGCTGTGGAAAAACCCGCCACGCTGGCCGCCACGCCGTCCTTATCAGTGCTGAACTCGTAGAAGTTGTTGTAGTGGGTGATGCTCTGAAACGGCGTCTGCGACTCGTCGGTTTTGAACGCTTGGACGATTGCGGGTGGATAGCCGCCTTCGGTGGTCGTCGGGTGCTCCAACCCAGCCAGGACGGGGCTCTCGACCGTCGGCGGTGGAATGTGATTCAGACGCCGATAGACCACTGCCGTTGCCGCCACCGAAGCGGCGACGACGCCGGCCTTCAAAAACGCCCGGCGGTTGAAGTACACTTCAGGCGGGGTGATTTCAGAATCGCCCGGTGATTTGTCGTTTTGAGAAGACATGGATTGCTACACTCCGGCCATCGAAACTCACTTGACGATACAGGGAGGGAAACTCCCGTCGTGGGAAAACTATTCCAACAATTCGGTGTCTTCAGACCGCCGCTCCCTTTCGATTTTCGCCGGCGGAAATCCCTTTTCGTCCTGCCCAAAGAGACGGGAAGAACCGTTCACTGCGGTTCACTTTGCGACTGATCTTGCTCTCATCCGGTAAATTCCTATACTCCCCGACTCAATCCGCGACGGCGTTTCAGGCTCTGATCGTCGCGGTCGGCGGACTTTGCCGCGAATTTCCTCGCGGTGCCGCCCCACCCCCCGGTTGATTTTCAACGGACTTTCAGGGTCGATCGAAGGAGTTACGGATCATGTTCAAGCAGAATGCCAAGGTCGCCCCGAAAGGCGCGGGTAAGAGTTCCGCCAAGGGTACTCCCGTCAAGGGCAAGGCCGTCAAACGCGTCTATTTCTTTGGAAACGGGAAGGCCGAGGGCAACGCCGGCATGAAGGATCTGCTGGGCGGCAAGGGTTCCAACCTTGCCGACATGACCCTCGTTCCGCTGCCCGTCCCGCCGGGCTTTACCATCACCACCGACACCTGCGGCGACTACAACGACGCGGGCCAGAAGCTCCCGCCGGATCTGATGTCCGCCGTCCGCGAAAACATCGCCAAGGTCGAGAAATCCAGCGGCAAAAAGTTTGGCGATGCGAAAAACCCGCTGCTGGTCGCCGCCCGGTCGGGCGCGAAGATGTCGATGCCGGGCATGATGGACACCGTCCTGAACATCGGGCTGAACGATGAAGTGGTCCAAGGCCTCGCGCGGCTTGCCGGCAACGAGCGGTTCGCCTTCGACAGCTATCGACGTCTCATCAACATGTTCGGCGACACCGTCATGGGCGTCGATCACCATTTCTTCGAGCACGAGCTCACCGAAGTCAAAAACAATCGCGGCGTGAAGCTCGACACCGAACTCGACACCGCCGGTTTGAAGGAAGTCGTCGCCCGCTACAAAGCCGTCTACAAGAAGCACGTCGGGGCTGATTTCCCCACCGACCCGTTCATCCAGCTCCAGCATTCGATCGAGGCGGTCTTCAAATCGTGGATGGGCGATCGCGCGATCAAGTATCGCGAGTTGAACGACATCCATGGATTGCGCGGCACCGCCGTCAATGTGCAGGCGATGGTCTTCGGCAACATGGGCGATGACTCGGCCACCGGCGTCGCCTTCACCCGCAATCCCTCCACCGGTGAGAACAAATTCTACGGCGAATTCCTCATCAACGCCCAGGGCGAGGACGTGGTCGCCGGCATCCGCACGCCGATCCCCTGCGAGAAAATGGGCGAGTGGAGCAAGAAGAGCTGGAAGGAACTGCTCGCGATCAAGGATGTGCTCGAAGCGCGTTACAAGGACGTGCAGGATTTCGAGTTCACCATCGAAAAGGGCAAGCTGTACATGCTCCAGACCCGCAACGGCAAGCGCGCCACCGCCGCCGCCGTCAAGATCGCGGTCGACATGGTCAGAGAAAAGCTGATCGACGAGAAGACCGCCGTGCTGCGCGTGGACCCGGCTTCGCTCGATCAATTGCTCCACCCGACCTTCGATCCGAAGGCCCAGCGCATCGTGCTGGCCAAGGGTTTGAATGCCTCCCCCGGCGCGGCCGTCGGCAAGATCGCCTTCACCGCGGAAGAAGCCGAGGATCGCGTCCACAACGGTGAGACGATCATCCTCGTTCGTCGTGAGACCGAACCGGCAGACATCGGCGGCATGCACGTCTCCGAAGGCATCCTCACCAGCACCGGCGGCAACACCAGCCACGCG